>QILU01000098.1 GCA_003233475.1 Ahrensia sp. | reverse complement strand
TCAATCGGACTCACACTGGAAGCGGATGCGATGGAGCGCTCAGGGCTCAATTTATACTCAATATCCTGACGACCATCCGGCCCGTCTATCTTCAGGATAACAGATTTGCGGGCGCGGCTTTGATCATCATCATTTAAGTCCAGCAGCATGATTTTTTTATCATCTCGGCCAAATGAAAGCGAAGATAAAAACGGCCGTTGAGGCAGGGCGCGATTATCATCTTCAGGCCATACGGTAATTTGAAAATCGCTCAGGGTAATATCCATGGCATGGGCCCCGGCCAGGACAAACGAAAATGAGCTGAGCAATCGCTCTGATTTACCCATCTGCAATTTTACCACCTTCACCCCGTCCGGTATGAATCGACGGCCATCATTGGCGGGAATGAGAGTGAAGGTTGGTCTCCCGCTTTCATTTATGGCAGGTTGGGCTTCTCCCCCGTTAATGATCGGTTGTAAAACGGATTGACCCCAAAGGGCCTTATGGGAGGAGCCCAACTTAATACGAAACGACAATATTTTTTTACCATATGGGAGTTTTTGATTGAATTTTATTTTCCAGAAACTTGCGTCATCAAACAACTTTTCTTTGGGATCAAATATCCGCAAAGAACCATATCTTTCTTTCGAGACCAGGCGTTTTTTCCCCCATACATTCTCCACCGAAGAGGATGAAGATGGAAAAATAACTATAGGCTCATCGCTTTTGGCATGCGAAATTCCGCCCTGGATTACATAGCCAAGCACAAATACAAAAAGAGCCGTTTGAACAAGCCTAAGCACGATTTCTCAACATCCTCGAATTCCCGTTGAAATCGCAGAAAGTTTACGCCCAATGGCTGGCTTTGTCTCAGGATTGTGAATTGCAGGTTAATAGAAACGAACCATTAAGGATAAATTTTACGCATAGGTGTGGACTGGAGTTCCGGCAAGCGCTGACATATTGATCAGGCCACGAACGGTAATGGAGGGGGTAACAATGTGAGCGCGGTTACCCATGCCCATGAGGATCGGGCCAACCTCTATCCCTCCGGCGACGGATTTCAGCGCATTTTTCACCCCACCTGCCGTCTCCGCATTTGAAAATACAAATGCATTGGCCTGCCCCTCTATGCGTGATTCAGGCAACAGGCGTGCGCGTATCTCAGGTTCAAAGGCAGCGTCAAGCGGCATTTCTCCTTCATAGGTAAAACCGGGGTTTTGGGCATCCAGAATAGCCAAAGCACCACGCATGCGGCGGGCGGATTCTGTTTCCAATGTCCCAAATTGTGAGTTGGAGCAAAGGGCTATTTTCGGCTCCAGTCCAAAACGGCGCACATGGCGGGCCGTGGCCACAACCGTATTGGCAATTTGTTCCGAAGTGGGTTCGGGGTGAACGTGGGTGTCGGCCACAAACATGGGGCCCTTGTCCAAAATGATAAGTGAAAGGGCGCCTGTAGGTTGTAAATCTGGCGATTGCAGCATTTCCTGAACATATTTCATGTGCCACAAATAATTGCCAAAAGTGCCGCAAATCATGGAATCCGCTTCTTCGCGATAAACCATTATCGCAGCGATAACGGTGGAATTGGTGCGCACAATAGCGCGCGCCAGAGTGGGGGAAACACCCCGCCGTTTCATCATCGAATAATAGGTTTCCCAATACTCCCGGTATCGGGGGTCATTAGTGGGGTCAACAATATCGAATTTGGAAACCGTGCCCATGGGCAGGCCGTATTTTTCGCACCTGGCGTTGATGACCTCCGGACGTCCTATCAGGACAGGCGTATCATCGGTTTCTTCCATCACCGCCACTGCTGCACGTAGCACCCGTTCATCTTCACCTTCAGCAAAAACAATCCGGCGGGATTGGGATTTGCTTTGCTCAAACACTGGCCGCATCAGCATTGAAGAGCGGTAAACCGATGCATTGAGCTTATCTAAATAGGCATCAAAATCGTCCAACGGCCGCTCCGCCACACCGGTCTCCATGGCGGCTTTTGCAACCGCCCCGGCTACAACCGACAACAGACGCGGATCGAAAGGTTTAGGGATTAAATAGTCTTTTCCAAACTGCAAATCCTCGTCGCCATAAACTGCTGCGGCTTCGGCAGAAGAGGTTTTGCGGGCCAATTCTGCAATCCCCTCCACACAAGCTATTTTCATGGCCTCATTAATATCAGTCGCCCCCACATCCAACGCGCCGCGAAAAATAAAAGGGAAGCACAACACGTTGTTGACCTGATTGGGATAATCGGAGCGCCCGGTGGCAACAATTGCATCCGGCGCAACTTCAAGAACCTGTTCGGGCATGATTTCCGGATCCGGGTTGGCCAGCGCAAATACAATTGGCTTGGGAGCCATGCGTTTCACCATATCCTGCGACAATACGTTGGGGCCGGACAAGCCAAGAAACAAATCCGCCCCGTCGATCACATCATCCAAATTGCGCAACTTGCTTTTCTGGGCAAACTTCATTTGCTGGGGGGAAGTGACTTCTTTTCGAGCCTCAAAAACGAGGCCGTTCAAATCGCACAACCAGATATTCTTCCGTTTCACCCCAAGGCTGATCAGCATGTTCAAACAGGCAATCCCGGCAGCACCACCACCGGTGGACACTATTTTAATATCCGCGAATTTTCGTTTTGTAAGATGCAGTGCGTTTTTAACAGCTGCCCCAACCACAATAGCCGTGCCGTGCTGGTCGTCGTGGAAAACCGGGATGTTCATTCTTTCACGGCAGATTCTTTCCACAATAAAGCAATCCGGTGCTTTAATGTCTTCCAGGTTTATGGCCCCGAAACTGGGCTCCAATGCGATCACATGTTCGGCCAGTTTTTCCGGATCGCTCTCATTCAATTCAATGTCAAAACAATCAATATGGGCGAATTGTTTGAATAAAACCGCCTTGCCTTCCATGATAGGCTTTGCGGCCAGCGGACCAATATTTCCCAACCCCAAAGCGGCGGACCCGTTGGTGACAACAGCCACAAGGTTTCCCCGCGCCGTATAGCGCGCAGCATCAAGCGGATTTGCTTTTATGGCAAGACAGGCTTCCGCCACCCCGGGGGAATAGGCAAGGGACAAATCGCGCGGATTGGCCAGGGGTTTTGTCGGGCGAATTTCCAGCTTACCGGGGCGAGGGAACTCGTGGTAATTTAATGCCGGGTGGCGCGCTGCATCTTTTGAAAATGATGGTTCAGTTTTCTTAGTCATGTCTCTCACTTTAAAAATTGATTTATTTGGCGGGGTTTCAAAGTCCCTTGCTCGCAGCCTTGTACCATTGAACGATTTGCCGCCGTTCGGCACTGGAAATTTCGGTTAGGTTGCCTGGGGGCATGGCATGGCTAACCCCGGAGGTGACATAAATCTGATAGGCATGGGCGGCAATTTGTGCCTCCGTTTCAAGCTTCACCCCGTTGGGTGGGGTAATTATTCCTTCCCATGAAGGTTCGGCTGAGTGACACATGGAGCACCGACCCTGCACCGTATCGCGCACTGCTTCAAACCCGGCGGCGCTGGCAAACACCTGTTGCCGTACAGAAAAGCCTACATTTTTGTCTTCTGCAATTTCATTTGGTGGAAAGGAAGAAAGCCACATGGCGATTACAAACAAAATTGCTGTGGCAATCCATGTCCATGTGGGGTTGCCGCCGCGGGCGTGTTTTGTGTTGAAGTAATGGCGGATGGTAACGCCCATAAGGAACACAAGTGCAGCTATCAGCCAATTATATTCAGTGGCAAAGGCCAACGGGTAATGATTGGATACCATCATAAACAGCACAGGCAGGGTGAGATAATTGTTGTGGGTTGAGCGCTGCTTGGCAATTTTGCCGTATTTCTCATCCGGGGTGCGTCCGGCCCTTAAATCCGCCACCACAATTCGCTGGTTGGGCATGATGATGAAAAATACATTGCCGGTCATTATAGACGCCGTGAACGCGCCCAAATGTAAAAAAGCGGCGCGGCCGGTGAACACCTGAGTGTAACCCCAGGCCATGGCGACAAGCAAAAAGAACAACAAGACCATCAGCCGGTTGTTGTCCTCGCCGAATTTAGATTTGCAAAGCAGATCATAAATGATCCACCCCAATGCGAGGGAGGAAAGGGAAATCAGGATGGCCGTGGTGGTTGAAATATCCGTCACATTACGATCCACCAGATACAGATCAGCGCCGACATAATAAACAATCGCCAGCATGGCAAAGCCTGAAAGCCAGGTGACATAACTCTCCCACTTAAACCAGGTTAAATGTTCGGGCATGGTCTTTGGCGCCACCAGATATTTGCGAATATGATAAAACCCGCCGCCGTGCACCTGCCATTCTTCCCCGTGGGCACCGGGTGGCAGATTGTCGGACTTACGCAGCCCCAGATCGAGGGCGATAAAATAAAAGGAAGAGCCAATCCAGGCGATGCCGGTAATGATATGGAGCCAGCGAACCGCAAAACTAAAGCCGCTCCATATCACCGCGTAATCATATTCCATCTCGAATCCCCGCTTATCAATCGAGCCTGCCAATTGAGCGGCTAAATAATCATCCGTAAAGCGATAGCCTGTTACAGTGTTAAATCCAAGAGATCAGGAAGTTAAAACCAAAAAAGACGGAACTCTCTTGGGAATAAATTCAACCAAAAAAGTCCCGCCTTCTCCCATTGAAAGAACTCGCATCGCTGTAAGCCGCGTTGATGGTATAGGGGGCACATGACCAGCAACGTGTGAACGACGCATTTCTTTCTAGGGATCCGCAATATAACGGCACACAATTCCCATCTTGGTGCGTATTTATCAGATAGATTCTACTTATTCTATTTGCAATAATCAAATATTGCCATTTTTATCGGCATCTCCATTGCTTAAATTTCTTGATTGGCGTGTGTTGAATGCGGTTAAAAGGCTTTGCAAAGGAATGCGAAATTGCATCCGGAGTTGCGACGCTGGCCTTATCCCGCTTCTTCCCAACCCTCAGAAATGAGGCTGTTTAACCGGTGCAGGTCTGTCAAAATCAGTGCTCCGGTTGTTTTGTCAACAATCTTGCTGCGTTTCAGGCTTGCAATTTCACGGGAAACAACCTCGCGCCTTGTGCCAATTCGTGCGGCCAGATCTTTTTGAATGGGTGGTGGGGATATGGAGCGTTGGCCCTCGTGGCCCATACGGGGGCGTGATTGCCGTAACAACTCGCTATACAGACGGTGCTTGGTTTGCAAGAAACAGTGCTCGGCCAGGCGGGTGTTCAACATACGGCACCGAAGCGCCAGAGTTTTCATCACCATTTTATTGACGCTTGGAAATAAATCCAGCATTTCAAGAAACAAAGATTGAGGCATGATGCACACCTGAGCACGGCTGAGCGTGGTGACATTTGCCGAGCGCCCCTCGTTGTCAATCGCTGCGATTTCTCCGAAAAACTCCCCGTCTTTCATTTCTGCCAGTATGACCTCTTTCCCCGTTGAAATGCGTAAAATGATTCGGACATAGCCTGCAATTATGAACCGCACATCCCGGCTGTTGTCATCATAATCTATGATGAGTTCGTTTTCCTCATACCGCCGCCAGGAGCAGGATTTTGAATAACGCTCGATTGCCTCTTCGGGCAATTCGGCAAAAAGGGGAATATTTGAAAGTGAATCCATGGGCCGCTTTTCAAAATCTGGATCGTTCGAGACAAAGTGTCGTTCACACAACCTTATTGGTCAAGTGCCCAAAGAGCTCAAACCGGCGGAGTTCCATTTTTTGCCAGTGCTTCTCCCACCAGATAAAGCGTCCCGGCAATGAGAATTCGTTGGGATTTTTGGCCTTTCACCTGCGCTAGCGCCGTGGTCAAAGAAGTGGCTTCATCGGCTTTTAGTCCACATTTTTTTGCTGCCTGCGCCAACTCGCCGGGCGAAATCCCCGAATCGCTGGTTGCAACCGGAACCGTGATAACCCGATCTACAACCGAAGAAAGTGCCGAAAAATACCCGATCGGGTCTTTGGTATCCAACATTCCACAAATCAAAGTAACAGGTTTTGAATCCCGGTCGGACAGGGTTTTGAGAAATTCGGAAATCATCACTGCCGCACCCGGATTGTGGCCTCCATCCAGCCAGATTTCACTTCCCTTTGGCACCAAATCAAGCAAATGCCCGGTTTTAAGGCGTTGCATGCGCCCCGGCCATTCGACTGATTTTAAGCCCTGGTCAATCATCGCTGTCGTGAGTTCGAAATTGTGCATTTCAGCAAAACATCGGGCAGTCGCAATTGCTGTGGCGGCATTGGAAATCTGATGTTCCCCTGGAAGCGCGGGCAAATCTAAATCCAGAAGTGTTGCTTCATCCTGGTAGACCATTTTGCCGTTTTCAACGAAGGCGTTGAACGATTGACCGTAGGAATATACCGGGGCTCCCTGGCGGGCCGCCTGTTGTTCTATCACTTCCAGCGCCTCATTTTCCTGGGGTCCGACAATCACCGGGGTATTCGGTTTGATAATTCCTGCCTTTTCGAAGGCAATTTTTGCTATCGTATTGCCAAGGAATGACTCGTGATCGAGTGAGATCGGGGTGATGATACTGATGGCCGTTTTTTCCATAACATTTGTACAATCAAACCGTCCGCCAAGGCCCACCTCAATCAGGGCCACATCGGCGGGCCATTCGCTGAACAGTACGAATGCAACAGCGCTTAACACTTCAAACACGGTGATGGGCTGCCCATCATTGGCTTTTGCCACACGGGCAATCACCTCGGCCAACACCTTGTCTTCAACCAATCGGCCACCTCCGGTTTTGGCACCCATGTTGGCGATGCGATAGCGCTCGTGCCAATTCACCAAATGGGGGGATGTGTCAACGTGCACCCCCAGGCCGGCAGCTTCAAGAATGGCCCGGACAAAAGCGATAGCAGAACCCTTTCCATTGGTTCCAGCAACGTGAATGACAGGCGGCATTTTATTTTGCGGATTGCCAAGTTTTTTTAAGAGGTCGGAAATTCGATGCAGGGAAAGATCATACCCTTTGGGATGAATTTTCATCAGGGCATCGATTTGCTCTTCTGCAGTTCCAATGATTGATTTGGGGGTGGTTTTGGGGGCGTTCATTTGAATACGATATTCTTTGGAAATTTATGCAGAGGCGGGGTTGGCACCACCGGGAATTTCGGCGTCCCCGTTTTCTTTCATAGCATCCTTCTTGTTGGTTTTTTTGCTGGCTTCAGCCAAGGCGGGCTCGTTTTCAGGCTCAACGGATTTTGTCTTTTCAGCCGCCTCTGCAACTTCTTCTTCAGTAGCTTCGTCAAACAATTCTTGTTGTTTTTGATCTTTTCTTTCTATCTCTTCGGAGGTAATTTCGTCTTCCAAGACCAACGGGGCTTCTTCACGCTTTTCCTGTTTCATAAGAATGGTGAGCAGATCGGAAATGGTGTCTTTCAACTCGGTGCGCGGCACCACCATATCCACCATGCCGTGTTCTTTTAGATATTCAGCCCGCTGAAACCCTTCCGGTAATTTTTCGCGGATGGTCTGCTCAATTACGCGCGGCCCGGCAAAACCTATTAACGCACCGGGTTCGGCAATGTGAATGTCACCCAGCATGGCGTAAGATGCGGATACCCCGCCGGTGGTGGGGTTAGTCAGAACAACAATGTAGGGCAATCCGGCTTCCTTGAGCAATTGCACGGCAACTGTTGTGCGGGGCAGTTGCATGAGGGACAAAATACCCTCCTGCATGCGCGCGCCACCGGAGGCGGCAAAAAGCACATAAGGGGTTTTGCGCTTCACCGCCTCTTCCATAGAGGTGATAATCGCCTCACCTGCCGCCATGCCCAACGAGCCACCCATGAACTTAAAATCCTGCACGCAGACGGTAAGCGGCTTTCCGTGCACTTTTCCGCAGCCCGCGAGAATGGTGTCTTCCTCGCCGGTTTTGGCGCGGTTTTCTTTCAGCTTATCAGTGTAACGGCGTTCATCACGAAATTTTAGCGGATCAATTGCAACCTTTGGCTGGGGGAAGGATTCATATTCCCCGTCATCGAAAAAAAACTTCAGCCGCTCCCCGGCGCTGATAGCCAGATGATAACCGGAAGCAGGAACCACATACTGATTGGCTTCCAAATCCGCATGAAACACCATCTCGCCCGTATCAGGATCTTTGATCCAGAGGTTTTCCGGCATGTTTTTTCTGCCAAGAAAATCAAGCTTGGGACGGACGTAATTGGTGATCCAGTTCATGGCGCGGCCTTGATAAGGTAGCTGAAAGGTTTGAATAGAAGCCTATTATGACGGGGTGAGGGCGAAATTACCATCGGTGACAAAAGTTGTGGCCAGATATTTATTTGCTTTCGCTCAAAAATTTTTGCCAGGGTTTTTGAACGTCCTGAGCGGAGAGATGCATTAAACCGTGAACAGATAATTTGCCCATTCCCGCTTTCCTTCAGCGCAAAGCTGCGGGTGCTTGTTGTACCCTGGTCAATGGCCAGGACTCTGAACTTATCCATTGCGGAGGCCATACTTTAACCTTTCACCTGTTTGAGCACCCAATCCCCAAAGGAAACACTGAATTTTCAGTGAAATCAAAGGTTTTAACAAAATTCAAGCACGGAAAAATTGCAGCAGATAAATCTCCGATTAACGATTTCATGTCACTATATTAAGCATATCGTCTATAGGGTGATGGGAAAGAAGATTGTTTAGTTCGACGTCAAAAAGACCGCTCCATGGCGTTCAAAAAAAACAGATCGACAGGCGTGAGGATCGGCAAATTGTCACCAAAACAGCCACGATCTGCATTGATGGCGATAAAATGGTATTGCCGTGCACCGTCCGCGATTTTCATTCTCAAGGAGCGCGGCTGAGTATTGCCAATGTGGCAGCCGTTCCAGAATTGTTTCTGTTGATCATCCGCGCTGATGGTTTTCTTGCCCGGGCCTCTGTTGCGTGGCGAAAACCAAGCGAAATAGGTGTTCGCTTTCTCCGGACGGGAAAAATGTTCGAGGAAGATAAATTCAGACGCGAACAGGCTGCTTCTTATGAGCAGGTTCAGGAAAGAATTGCGCGCGAAAAAATCAGAAAAGAAAAAGAAATTAGTGATCAACAGGCGGCTGCTGATATGCAGGCGCAACAGGCCGCCCATGAGCAAAACCGCCTCATGCAGTTTATCGGCCTGGATCCGCGCCAGCCAATTTCGGAAGAAAGTATCAAACGGGCCTATCGTCAGCAGGCCATGGTAAGACACCCGGATCAGGGTGGCACCATGGAAGAGTTTCATGAGCTCAACAATGTTTATCGTACCCTTATGAGCACATTTGCGTCCATGGGCAACGATGAACAGGCCGCAGTGAATTAGCGGGTGCCCAAGATAAACCGGAAATGCTCTTGGTATTCTTGGGGCCTGTAATTATTGGCTTGTACTTTCGTTATTTACAAAATTAATAATGCGTCCGACGGCCTTTATCAAAATTTCCTCAGGCACGGTTAGACTAACGCGAATAAAGTTTTTTGCCTGTGCACCGAACACATCTCCGGGCATAACCGCCACGCCATGATCCAGCAATCCGCGCGCAAATTCCGCCCCGTCCATGCCCGTTCTTTCCACATCAACAAGCATGAACATCCCGGCCGCCGGCCGCATGGGTTTGAGTTCAGGGCAGGGGGCAAGCCCCTTCAAAAGAAGTTCAATGCGCTGTTGGTAGGCTGCCCCCATTCGAAGTGCTGTATCATCGGGATGGATAAGCGCGTGGGTTGTCATGTCCGCGATAAAGGGCTGCCCTCCAAACAGAACGGATTCTGCAACAGATTGGATTTTTGATACAATTTCTGCTGGCCCGACACACCATCCGCTGCGAAAACCCGGTGCTGCATGGGATTTGGAAATCGACGACACAACGATAGTACGTTCCGCCAGTTCATCGTCGTCAAAGGGCGAGGCAAAATCACCTTCATAAATGAGTTGCTCATAGACTTCATCGCTTATGATCCACAAATTGTGTTTTTTACAAATTGCCCCGATAGCAGCAATTTCCGGCGCGCTTAATACGGCCCCTGTGGGGTTGTGGGGAGAATTGAGAAGCAGAACCTTTGTATTTGGGGTAATGGCTGCTTCCACCTGTTCCGCGGTCAGATGAAATTTGTTTTTGGCACTTGTGGGAACAGGAATAAAATCAGCCCCTGGCCCGCGTACCACCCCTTCGTAAGTTGCGTAAAAGGGATCGGGCACCAACACCCCATCACCCTGTTCAACCAGTGACATCATGGAAAAAGCCAGTGCTGCCTGGGTTCCCGGCAGGGCCAGCACTTGTTCGGTGGAGATCGTACGCCCGCTGCGGACGCTGTATTTTGCGGCGAGTGCCTCCAGCATAAGAGGCTCTCCTTTGCCTCCGGAATAGCGGGTTCGCCCGGCACGCATGGCAGCATTCGCCACATCAATTAAGTGGGGTGGAGTGGGAATATCCGGTTCCCCAATGGTCAGCTCAATGATGTCCTCGCCTTCGCCCACCCGGCGGCGCGCATCAAAATGAACCGCCCATCTTTCTCTGCCCAGGCTGGCGAGGCGTTCAGGAAGGGAGCTGGAAGGAAGATCAACCATCAAATTTGTCCATCGAGCGAGCCACCTGGGTGATTGCCTGAAACGCAATTTCCCCATCCTCTTCGCGCATTTCAAATTGCCCCGCCACAAAGCGAATAGCGGTTATCCCGTCATGGTCGGTTTGGGTTAGATAAATTCGGCCATCATCGTTGATAGCGTTAACAAGTGTCAGATTGTAAGAGTTCAAATTTTTAACTCCCTTTGGTTTATGGCGAAATGAAAACAGGGATAATATCGGTTCGGTGATGATTTCAAAATCATTTTCCATGCCCAATCTTTCAGCCAGTTCCTCCGCCCATTTAACGTGGTTGCGAATACGATTTCGCAGATTTTCCAACCCATAGGCGCGCAATAAAAACCAGACTTTCAACGCCCTGAAACGGCGGCCCAATTGCACTGACCATTCTGAAAAATTGACAATGTCATTTTGCCCGGGGGTTTTGAGGTATTCCGGCCTGATTGCCATGGTCCGCATCAGCAGTTCCGGTTCCCGCACCAGATGCAGCGAGCATTCCATCGGCACCCCCAGCCATTTGTGGGGGTTTAATACGATTGAATCCGCCTGTTCTGCGCCTTCCCAAAGCCTGCGAAATTCCGGGCAGATCATGGCGGAACCCGCCCACGCTGCATCCAGATGGGTGAACAGATTCTCTTGCCTGGCGATTGCACAAATTTCAGCCACATTATCTGTGGCGCCAATCGAAGTGCCCCCCACACAGATAACAATTCCGGCAGGGGTCATTCCCGCCACCCGGTCGGCTTTTATCGCTTCGCGCAAAGCACCGGCATCCATGGGAAAAAGCGGGCCGGGGCCAGTGGGAATTTTTACCAGATTGTCCTGACCCAACCCCGCCACCCAAAGAGCTTTATCAACCGATGTGTGGGTGCGCTCAGAGGCATAAATGCGCAACGGTTTTTTGCCAAACAACCCTTGCTGGTTGCCGGTAAAATTCAGGGCTCGTTCACGCATGGTCAAAACCGCACAAAGGGTTGCAGATGAAGCGGTGTCCTGAAATGAACCTTTGAATTCATCCGGCAGACCAACGGCCTGTCGGAGCCAATCAACCATTTTTATTTCCAACTCGGTGGCAGCAGGCGAGGTCTGCCACAACATACACTGGCTGGCGAATGCCGTGGCCAGTTGTTCAGCCAGTTGAGCAGCCGGCGCGGCATTGGACTGGAAATAGGCAAAGAAACGCGGGTGCTGCCAATGGGTCATGTTATCTGGAATGATTTTTTCAAAATCCTCAAATATGGCTTCCATCGGCTCGCCGGTTTCTGGTGCTGCTTCACCAATTTGCCTGGCAACAGCTCCAGGTTTTACCGTTGGGCGAACTGAACGTTCTGCAATCGACTCGCGGTAATCAGCCGACCAGTCTGCCGTCCGGTGAGACCAGGCTCGAAAGTCAAATTCGTCACTCATGGCTTTTATCCATCACAAAGGTGAGGGAACCATTTCCTTCGATAGGAATGGCGGTTGGTTTGGTGGAAGGAAAAACGAAAGGCATGGAATGTCTACAGGTTTTGGGTTGGGCAAATTTTGGCAGACCCCGGCTCACTTGAAAAGCAATATTTGCCTGTGGAAATGTATTTCAGGCACAAAAAAGGCGGCTTGCGCCGCCTGTTGATTCTTTAATTCATTTACAATGATTCTTATTTAGCTTGCTTCGTCCGCATCAATATCATCATCAGACTCTGGGGAAGAAAAGCTTGGCAGGGGAACTACGTTTGCCGCCTTTGCCAGTGTGATTTTAGACGAACCATCACGGCGGCCCCGTTCTGCGGCAATGGTCTTTTCCACATCGCGGGATTGTTTGAACACCACATCCCCGGCAGTTCCCATGGCGCGGCGAAGCGCCATACGATCACAGGTTGAAGCGATCAGCAGTCCAAGGTGGTTCAAATGGCGGCGACTATAACAAAATGCGGCCAGGCGCGCCCGGTTTTCCAACGGCAGTGCGCTGGCGATTTCAACCGCATCAACCGGATCCGCATTGGCCAATTGACCAAACAGGTTTTCCGGAACTGGAATACTGGCTTCATTAAGTGTGTGGCTTCTAACAGACGACATAATACCCTCCTGGAATTATCTGGGGGTATAATCAGCCTACGAGTGTTAACACGGTATGAACAAGTTGAAATAAAATGCTAAAAAACTTCATTCGGTTAATAGAACATGGTCGTAAACGGAGCGTTGCCAAACATGGTTAAGGCCCGTTAATCCAGAATTTTAAGCCAGCACCAAAACAGTTCATTTAACGAATCATTCCCTTTAACCGGTGCCGCCAGCTCAGTCAGTGATTGTCCCGGGGGATAATTTTAGCCACATCGCGGTATTTCGTTGCCCCTTTAAGCACCATCCCTTCTTCGAACTGCTCAACCATGCCGCGTTGAATTTCCTGCCACGGGGTCTGGTGATCGGGCACATAATCCAGCCGGCCATTTTTCGCCAGTTTTTCTTCAACAACCGCCCGCCGTTTTGCCAGTTCCTTGTCTGAGAGTAAAATATTGGCTTCCCGTGTGTTCAAATCTATCCGCACCCGGTCGCCTGTTTCCAGCAGGGCCAGGCCACCGCCAACAGCAGCTTCCGGCGAGGCATTTAGAATTGATGGCGATCCCGAAGTGCCCGACTGGCGACCATCCCCAATGCAGGGCAGGGAGCCAATTCCCCGCTTCAGCAATTCATCAGGTGGTTGCATGTTTACTATTTCCGCACCCCCCGGGTAACCAATAGGCCCCGCTCCCCGAATAAACAGCAAAGTGTATTCATCAATTTTCAAACTCTTGTCATTGATACGGGCGTGGTAATCCTCGCGGCCATCAAACACCACGGCACGCCCTTCAAAGGCGTTGAGGTCATCCGGATTTGAAAGATAGCGGTCCCGGAACTCGTCAGAGATCACCGACGTTTTCATAATCGCGGTATCGAACAAATTGCCTTTCAAATTTAAGAACCCGGCCTGTTTCAACAAAGGCTTGTCATATGGTTTAATGACCTTCTCATCGGCTATTTCCACCCCATCGCAATTGTCTCCAATTGAATAGCCGTTGGCTGTCATGGCCTTTGGATGGGGCAGTTTGCCGGCCTCCATCAGTTGATTGACGATTGCCGGAACGCCCCCTGCATGGTGGTAATCTTCGCCGAGGTATTCACCGGCAGGTTGCAGGTTTAACAACAGAGGAATGTCCCAGCCGATATCTTCCCAGTCCTGATTGTTCAACCGAACCCCAAGATGATTGGCGATGGCCTTGAGATGGATTGGCGCATTGGTGGAACCGCCAATGGCGGAATTGACAACGATCGCATTTTCAAATGCTTCACGAGTCATGATGTCCGAAGGTTTCAAGTCTTCCCACACCATATCCACAATGCGCTTGCCCGATTGATAGGCAATCTGCGCCCGCTCCTTGTGCACGGCAGGAATTGCGGCGGAACCGGGCAGGGACATGCCAAGGGCCTCAGCCAGAGAATTCATGGTGGTGGCGGTTCCCATCGTATTGCAATAACCGGGCGAGGGGGCCGAAGACGCTACAATATCGGCATATTCCTGCGGGGTAATATCGCCTTTTGAGAGTTCTTTTTTCGCGTGCCATTTAATTGTGCCGGAACCGGTGCGCTGCCCCTTGTACCAACCGTTAAGCATCGGGCCAACGGAAAGGGCGATTGCCGGAATATTTGCCGTGGCTGCAGCCATTAACATGGCGGGCGTTGTTTTGTCGCATCCGATGGTTAAAACTACCCCGTCCAGCGGATACCCAAACAGGGTTTCCACCAGACCCAGATAGGCCAGATTACGGTCGAGATTTGCCGTGGGTCGTTTACCGGTTTCCTGAATCGGGTGCACCGGAAATTCAAACGCTATTCCCCCCGCTTCTCGAATACCTTCCCGAACCCGTTCCGCCAGAATAATATGGTGCCGATTGCACGGCGATAAATCAGAGCCCGACTGGGCAATGCCAATGATCGGTTTGCCTGATTGCAATTCCTCTCTTGATAGCCCCCAGTTCAGATAGCGCTCAATATAAAGCGCGGTCATGTCAAAATCATCCGGATTGTCGAACCACAATTTTGAGCGCAGCTGCGACTTATCGATATGTTTTTTTGCCATTGTTATTCTCCCTAAATTGTCCACTATATGGACGCAAAGCTTGCGCGAATGTCAAATGCCATGTTGGCAGATTATTTGCCCAAGGCCACCATCACGGCTATTCATCCCCATGGCTGAAATTCGCATCCCTGTTGATAAAGAGTTTTTTATTCTGGAAAGCGATCTGGTTGAAAAGTTCATTCATTCTGGTGGCCCTGGCGGGCAGAACGTCAACAAGCTCGCGACAGGGGTACAACTGCGTTACAACCCGCGTAAGGCGGCCACCCTGCCTTGGCATATTATTATCAGGGCAGAAAAACTGGCGGGTCGGCGGCTAAATGTCCGTGGAGAAATTCTAATTCAGGCCACCGCCCACCGTACCCAGGAGCGAAACCGCGAAGATGC
>QILU01000221.1 GCA_003233475.1 Ahrensia sp. | reverse complement strand
GACCCGATTTCGGGCGCGGTGGCCGACCCTGAAGTGTTTGGCCGTAGAGACGGTGCATAATGAGGTCTGAATGAGCGCCAATACCTCCGGCCCCCAATCCGTTAGCTGGGCATTATTTTCCTTGAAGGGAAGGATCAGGCAGAAAACTTTTGGATGGGGAGCCGCGCTGATTGCCGCCTATTGGTGGATTGCCATAGCGCAGGTTGCCTCAATTGGTGAGAGCGGAAGTGACTATAATGCCTGGCTTGTAACGCTGGGTATAAGCGTGCTGGTTGCCAGTTATTGTCTTTATGCCCTTGCCCATAAGCGGCTTCATGATTTGGGTTTTCCCGGTTATTATGCTTTGGCCGGGATTTTTGCCAGTTTTTTCTTCCCCTTTGGTATTTTCGTTTTTGTTGGCTTGTTAGCATTCAAAAACGGCAATCTTGAAGATAATGCCTATGGCCCACCGCCAGTGCGTCAAACAAAATGAAACCTGATTGACGCATTTTTGTCCCGTGTTACACCGCTACCTATGACACAATTATCTCCTGCTGCTCAAATCCTTCGTGATTTAATCCGTTGTCCCTCCGTAACACCTGACGAAGGGGGAGCATTAGGCGTATTGCAGAGCCGCCTGGAAGCGCTCGGGTTTAATGTTATTCGAAAGGTTTCAACCACTGCGGGAACACCGGATGTAGAAAATCTTTATGCTCGGCTGGGAACCAAAAGCCCGAACCTGTGTTTTGCCGGACATACGGATGTGGTACCCACTGGAGACAAAACCCTTTGGGCTGCCGGGCCGTTTGAAGGGGAAATTAAAGACGGCATGATGATCGGGCGTGGTGCGGTGGATATGAAAGGCGGAATTGCCTGCTTTCTCGCAGCCGTCGAAGAGCATGTGAAGAGTGGAGTGAATCTCCCCGGCTCGATTTCCTTTTTAATAACCGGCGATGAGGAAGGCCCGGCAATTAATGGCACCGCCGCGGTGCTTGATTGGCTCGCCCAACAGGGTGAAAAGATTGATGCTTGCATTGTGGGTGAGCCCAGCAACCCGGAAGCGATTGGAGACGCCATTAAAATCGGTCGCCGCGGGTCATTGTCTGGAACCCTTACTGTAAGTGGGATTCAGGGCCACGCGGCCTATCCCCACCTGGCAGACAACCCGGCGCGGGGAATTATCGCCCTCACAAACGCCCTTATGGAAGAGCCATATGATGGGGGAACAGATAATTTCCAGCCCACCAATCTGGAGATTACATCAATTGATATGGGGAACCCGGCATTTAATATGCTGGCCGCTGAGGCAAAAGCCAATTTTAACGTCCGTTTCAACGATACATGGAGCGGGGAAAGCATAAAGACGGAAATTGAGCGGCGAATTAAGGTTGCGGCACAAGGCCAGTCCCTGCGCCCGCCGTTGGAAAGCGGTGAAAGACCACCGGTTTCCTATTCGCTCGAATATGTCGGCCGGGTCAGCCATGTTTTTCTTACTAAAGATGAACGCCTGATTGAAATTCTCTCAAAGGCCGTTGCTGCCGAGGTGGGCCGAACGCCTGAATTAACCACCAATGGCGGTACATCAGACGGGCGTTTTATCAAAGATGTTTGCCCCGTGTTGGAGTTTGGTCTGGTTGGCCAAACCATGCACCAGATTGATGAACGTGTCGCGGTGGCCGATCTTGAAACGCTGACAAATATATACCGCCGGTTCATTGCCGGGTATTTCGAAGCGCCCTCCGCGTGAGCAACAATCCATCGCCCGTGCACAATGGTCTCGCTGAAACACTGCTTGGGGTGGTGGACGTTATGTTGGGAAAACAAAGCGGGCTTTCCCGGATGGATCTTTCCCAACGGGGTTTCTGGTGGTCGTTTTCCGGCATTGCATTGGCCGGGTTAATCGATGCCTCAGCCTATTCCATGAGTTATGCCTCCCACCGGTTCGCCGATCTCGCGGCCCCGCCGGCCAAACTCTGGTTTATTTTCGGCAGCCTGATAATTGCTCTCATAGCCTATATCGCTTCCTTGGTGGCGTTATATTTCCTGTGCCGCACCCCGCAGGAAGCGAAGAATTTTCCAACTGCCATTATAGTCAACAACTGGGCTTCCCCGATTGTGAGCCTGGCGATTTTGCCCATTGTTTATCTTTCCATTGCATCCCGCCCTGCGCCTGCTGATAGTGAAGTCTGGGTCATTGTTTCTGTCCTGCTCATGGTCGGGTTGATTTTTTTGGGAACCAACCTGCTTCGAATTTCAATTCAACTGAGCCTGGGTCGCGCATTGCTATTTTTTGGCGTTACCAGCCTGGTTTCATTGGTTTGTGTTGAGGGTTTAGGGTTGATGGCCGGGTTTTCTTCAAGGATATGATGTTGCGTTCTTAACCTTGAATTCGGAAACTTATTTTTCCCTCTTTTATAAACCTCTCAAATTGTTGATTATGGATTCATGTTTTGTTTACCAAGAATCTTCTTCGCATTCGCCTGCGCGATTTGCGTGTCTTTGACTGCTGTCGGATTCTCCATAGCTGGAGAAAGTAACGGAAACTGGCGTCAAAAGCTTGGCACTTTTCGGGTTGGGATAATTGGTGCCAATCGGCCCATACTGGCGACCCGGCAGGCCCAGCCATTCAAAAAGGCATTGCAAAAAGCACTTGGAGTTCCGGTGGAAGTTTTTGCGGCAAAAGATTATGCAACCCTCATCGAAGCGCAATTGAGTTCTCGAATTGAGTATGCGGTCTATTCTGCAAGCGCCTTTAGCGCCGCCTGGTCGCTGTGCAAATGTGTGCAACCTCTTGCTGCTCCAAGTTCAGCCGAGGGTGCAACGGGTTTTCGTTCCATTCTCATTGCGGCAAAAAAATCGTCCGAAACACTAAGTGGATTAAAAGGCAAAACAATTTTGATAGCAGGAAAAAGCTCTTTTTCCGGTTACTTGTTGCCCCAACAACAGCTGGCTTCCCAGGGCATCGATATTACTTCTGATGGCTGGAAGCTTGATATACTGGACGGAATGGAAACCGCGGTCGCTGGTTTGAAAAAGGGTGATGGTTCAGCATTGTTCGGGTGGATTCCCGCCTTTGACAAAAATGACAAGAAAATTTCCTCAACCGGCACAATCGCTGATTTGGGCAGGCAGGCAGAGCAGTTTAATATTGTCTGGCGCTCATCCCCCATACCCTTTGGGCCTCATGCGATACGCAACAATCTGGATAAACGGGTACAGGTAATTTTAGAAAACTTCCTGATGGGTTTGGATAAGCAAAACCCGAAAGCCTATCAGGCGATTGAGAATAATTTCATGGGGGGATTCAAACTGGTTGATCTAACAAAATATCGCCCGATATTGAACCTGATCAAACAACTGACCGCTCCTGAAACAGAAAATGATGAATTGGTGCTTGCCGACCCCCAACAAAAGAAAACGCCCTGACCAGGAAGTATGGCGAGGGCGCTTGGGTAAAACCGGGGTTTAGATTCTAGCAATTGTTACAGCTGGTTTCGATGCTTGAACGCGGTACAAAATAGTTTTGATAATCGTATACAGCTGAGAATTGGCTGCCAAAAAACGAATTGACAAAAGGTTCGTGATTCAGTCTTCCGCGGGAAGCCACAAGAAATCCATCGCGTTGTCTAACTCCGTTTGGCAGCGGGTAGCTGGACCCCACATTGGGTACATTCAGACTGGAAATATTTTTTCCTCGTGCCCACATCACAGTAACCGTACCCACTTCATCTGGATCGTTGGGGTCGACCTTTTCAATTCTCAGACCGACAACAAAAATTTCCAGATTGGTATTTCTGCCATCACCCAACAGGGCATTGCCGGCAAGAAATGCGTTATCAATTTGATTCACAGAGATCGTTTCTGAGCGAGCCAGAATGTCGGATACAGTTCCCGTTACCTTACCCACTTTGGTGGTGGCATTTTCCATATCAATAACCGTGATAGACCCCATCCACACGGCCAGCAATACCGGCACCAGAAGTGCAAATTCTATCGTAATCGTACCCCGTTCGCTGTCCTTAAAACCACGTACTAATTTTGTCATCAGATCTTTAAGTGCCATGATATTTGCACCTTTCTAGGTAAGTTCCGGTTGAAGTAAGTTTCGGTATTTAAAGCCTACTTATATAAAGATGATGGTCGGGCTCTGTTCTTATGCAGGTTGCCAATTCTCACGGCTCAGTCAGGAAAGCGGCAGACCCCATCAGCAGATTATTATTCTTACCGCCGGCCCCAAGATTGCTCCACTGCAATATTGTGTCCCATTGGTAATACACACGAACAATGGTGATGGTTGATTTGCCGCCGGGGTTAAAACCAAATCCGGTATTATCAAGTGAACCGTCCGGATTGAGAGGCGGATCATCGGGTGATTGAAAATTGTTGACCGTTCTCACATCCACCAGCATTTTTGCTGAATTCTGGCAGTCAAAAAATGCCATCGTTCCGGTACTGCAAAGCAGGGCTCTGAACTCTGCTTCCGTGGTTCCAATTCCGATTTCGCCCGTACGCAATTGGCGAGAAACACTATCGACACTGATTTCAAGTGACCGGCCAACAAAATAACTGATGCTGGTCTCTAAAATTGCGATAACAATTGCCAAGAAAGGCAACGCCAGAAGCGCAAATTCAATCGCGGCAACACCATCTGTCGAATCCCTAAATCGACGAAACGAGAGCCATCTGGAAGCAAATCCTGATCTGTTTTTCCGATTACCGGAAGTTTTGCACACTTCTATACCGTTTTTCTGCTTTTCCATGCTGTTTCCCATGTTTCCTTGCATGATAATTCATGGGGTAAGAATAGCGGATAAGTCTTGAAGAGAGGTTTTACGATAGGAGAATATCTCGGGGATTGGTCAACAGTTTGTTAACCGAACCGGTTGGCGAACAGCCGCGTTGAAATGGGTTTGCAAACAATGTCTTTTTTACTGCTGCTTTCCGCTAAATCATTCTGAAGATTCAGTTATTCTCTTGTACCGCTGCTCGATTTGTTTATCGGTTGCTGCGAACTGGATGATGTTATCCCCAACCGTTAAAGTGTTTTCGCAAACTGGTGAGCAGGACAATGTTTCACGATTGGACTGTCGGTAAATTCGAACAATATTTGTCTCGTGCCCGCGAACCACAACCGTTTCGTCCACAATCGGATCACCATCTGAATCAAGAACAATCAGATTGGTTACCCCAAAATTTCGACCGGTCAGCACAATTGTGCGGGCATCTTGAATGGTGGCATCCACGATAAACGGGTTGCCGACGATAACTGTATCAGCAGCCTTGGCAATTCGAATGACTTTCGCGCGGTCAACAGTCACCTGAAGAGGAGCTTTTATTTTCTCGCCGTTTGAGGCCGCAAAACTTGTTGCGGAAAACGTTGAGGAGGCAAGCGCCAGGCTAAATGCCAAAAAAGTTGATTTCGAAAATGCAGAAAATTTAGGGAACGCCATACTAATCACCCATCTAATACTAAGGTTTCTAGCATCGCCTGAATTGGTGAAGGAACCTTTAAGTTTCAACAATTTGCAGGCGGGCAAATTCCTGTACTTTATTATATAGGGAAATTTGTTGATTGCGAGCCACGTGAAATTTCCTGCAAAATCGGCCTTTTGAGATGTTCCCCTGGGCCGCCTGTTAATTGCCTCTTCACTATATCTGGCTTTGTTGAAAAAGAATTTTAATTAATCATGTTTGTTAAGTCGATCCTAAATCCCGACGGGTAATTTGAGTTTATCCGATCGGAGATACATCCGACGGTTTTTGCTGAAACACGTGGAGTAAGGATTACCACCATGACAAACTTGAAAAAATTTCTTAAAGACGAATCTGGCGCAACAGCTATCGAATACGGTCTGTTGGCTGCATTGATTTCAATCGTTGCTATTATCGGCATGGGCACCGTTGGTGACCAGCTGGTTGTTATCTTCGCTTCGATTACAACTGCTCTGGGCGGCTAACTCGCTTAGAACCAGGCAATTTTATTATTGCACGAGGCCGTCCTGTTCGCAGGGCGGCCTTTTTTTTGGCCAGAAGGGCTGAAGTCCAGATTAACGATTACTTAGTTGCGCCTTGGTAATTTCACTACAACATTTTTAACCGTGCAGGAAAATCGATGACTTATTTAACCGGGCTGGCAATTTTAGCAATTTTTCCGATTTGCATGATTTTTGCCACATTCTACGATCTTTTCACCATGACTATTCCCAACCGCATCACGCTGGCGCTGTTGGCCGGCTTTGTGGTGTTAGCGCCGCTGGCGGGTATGGGATGGGAAACAATGTTATGGCACGTGGGCGTGGCGCTTCTGGTTTTGGCCGTGGGATTTGTACTCTTTAGTCTTCGGGTTATGGGCGGTGGCGACGCGAAACTCCTGGCGGTTTCCGCTCTTTGGTTCGGCACGGCTTTCACCATGCCCTATGTTTTTTACGCCAGTATCCTTGGCGGCATCTTGACCGCCGCGATTATTATTGGCCGCCGTATGCCCACCCCTGTCTATCTACAACATATTTCCTGGGTAATGCGTTTGCTTGATAAGAAGCAAGGTGTTCCCTATGGAGCTGCCCTTGGGCCGGCTGCTTTAATTATTTTTGTGGATACCCCCTGGATGGACTTTATCAGCAGCGGAAAACTTCTTGGGTGAATATTGAGTTCTTATAATGTGAAGGGAGAGGCCAGAATTGGTTTCTCCCTTTTGTGTTTTTTGACAAGAGAAACATAAGGGTATTTGAGCGATTTGACGGAAAGATTTTGTTTACCACGTTTGTCAGCCGCATATTAACCATAAGTACACCAATCCGGTTCAAGATAGATTTTGAGTTTTTGCGTTATGCGTAACCGGAGTCGAATATCATGAAGCCAATTCAGCTAATTCTGATCGGAGTTGCATTAATGGCAGCACTGGGT
Source organism: Ahrensia sp. (assembly GCA_003233475.1). Next base: position 8,222 of record QILU01000221.1, on the reverse strand, counting down.
GCTGGTCTGTTGATGATGAATTTGAACAGTCGGCCGGATCCAGAACAGCAGGTTGTTGTCATTGAAGAAAAATCTGTTCCGGCGAAAAAAGTTCTCATCGCGAGCAGAGCAATTCCCATGGGAACTGCTCTAAGCGATCAGAATCTTACCTGGGAAATATGGCCGTCAGCCAATGTTCGCGATTCATACATTCTTGAAGATGTGAACCCCGAGGCGCTAAAAGAATATTCCAAGGCTATTGCCCGCTCTTCATTTTTTGAAGGCGAGCCGATACGCCAGGAAAAAATTGTCATTTCAGACAGCGGCTATATGTCAGCCATTTTACCGGCGGGCAAACGTGCCATGGCAATAAGGGTAAAGGCTGAAACATCTGCAGGCGGATTCATCCTGCCCAATGATAATGTTGACGTTCTAATGTCCTACACGGAACAAGACGATAAAACCGATACGCTTATTACCGAAACCATCCTGCAGAATATCCGCGTTCTCGCCATCGACCAGGTGATCGAAGAGCAAGATGGTGAAAAAGCAATGGTGGGTAATACGGTGACCCTGGAGTTGACAGCCGAACAGGCGGAAATTGTAACCGCGGCAAAAAGCATCGGCAAAAACACTTTGGCCCTGGCCCTTCGCAGCGTCGAGGATGCCGAATTGGCTCCAAGCAGCACCGGAGAGAATCTACTTTCAAGTGGCAGCCGTAAGAAACGCGGAACCGTTCGGATTATTCGATACGGAAAAACGGAAGAAGTGCGCCCGAAAAAATAACAATTCGTAACAAATTCATCAGTAACAGCAGTCAAGCAAGTTGAGTTATAAACACATGAAGAACCGAGCAAAAAATACCGAATTAGTTTCCACAAAGGGTGATACGCAACCAGTTGTGGGTAAATTTCTCGGGACCGGCATTCCAAGACGTATAATTGCGCTTGTGAGCACCACCGCATTGGCAATGGTAACCGCCTTTCAGCCGATCAGTGTAACATCTGTTTCAGCACAACAGATATCAAACGGCTATATTAAAATAACTGCAGAAAACTCGGCAACACCAAAATTGATTCGGCTTGGGCTTGATAAATCGATTGTTGTAGATCTGCCCGCGATTGCCAATGATGTGTTAGTGGCTAATCCGAGGGTTGCGGATGCAGTAATGCGCACATCCCGCCGCATTTATTTATTTGGCAAGCAGATCGGGCAAACCAACATTTTTGTTTTTGACGGTGCCGGCAAACAAATCGCCGCGATGGATATTTTGATCGAACGTGACATTTCCGGATTGGAATCCAGTCTGTCACGCTTGATAAAGAATTCTAATATTAAGGCTGAAATGATAAACGACAATATCGTATTGACCGGTTCGGTTCAAACACCTTCAGACGCAAATAAAGCCATTGCACTGGCACAAATATTTGTGAGAGGTGGCGAACAGACTGAATCTGAGGATCAAAGTTTTGCCTCGATATTTGGAGATACCAGAGAGAGTGAAATTGTAAATCTGTTAAAGATTGAAGGGGAAGACCAGGTTCTGTTGAAGGTTGTCATTGCGGAAGTTCAGCGCTCTGTCACCAAACAACTGGGGATTTCCTCAAGCTATAGTGTCGCCGGGTCAAACGGATTTAATTTTTCGTCTTTTGCTTCAGGTGTTGTTCAGCAAACCATATCAGTCCGTTCCGGCGGTTCAATCGGGTTGAATTCATTGCAATCTCAGTTTCGCGCTATGGAAATTGCCGGTGTTATCCGCACACTCGCAGAGCCAAGCTTAACCGCTGTATCAGGAGAGCAGGCTGAATTCCGGGTAGGCGGCGAGTGGCAGGTCCCCGAAGAGGTCGAGACAACCGACGGTGGTGGCGTCAGCATATCATATGAGAGACAACCATACGGAATTTCATTGTCCTTTACCCCGGTCGTTCTGAGCGAAGGGCGTATTAGCCTTAAACTGCAAACAGAGGTGCGAGAACCATCGTCCGTTGGTTCAACAACGACCAGCGAACAGGTGACCTTGTACGGATCGCGTTCGCGCATGGCCAGCACCACGGTTGAACTTCCTTCCGGCGGGTCAATGGCAATCGCAGGTCTGGTTCAGGACGATGTTCGCCAGGTGGTTTCCGGAATGCCGGGTCTTTCAAAAATTCCAATTTTAGGTTCGTTGTTTCGCAGCCGTGAATACCTGCGCAATGAAACCGAACTGGTTATCATCGTAACCCCTTATTTGGTGCGCCCGGTGGCGCGCAAGGAACTGGCCCAGCCGGATGAAAAATTTCAACCTGCAACTGAAGCGGCCAGCATATTTATGGGCCGGGTCAATCGGGTTTACGGCACCAAACAAGGTAACCTTCCCAAGGGCCGCTACACCGGTTCTATCGGATTCATTCTCAAGTAAAGAGTAGGCAAGAGAAGATGCAACATCATGTGAAACAACCCATTTTCAGTACGCCCTTTTCAAAGGTTCGTGCACGGGTAAAGAAAAAACCACACGCCCCGACCATGGCTCTCATCGCTTTGATTCCGCTCGCGGTTTTAACCGGATGCGCCAGTTATTCCGAAGACAAATTTACGGTGGGCTCGGTGCAGGATAATTATAAATTACGTCACCCTATTGTCCTGGACGAGCGGGAACAAACCCTTGATGTTCCTATTGCCACGTCATCTTACGGTTTGCCCTATGCCTCTCAAAGCGCAATTCAGGGATTTTCCTATCGTTACAAGAAATCCGCTTCCGGCGTGATTACGGTCATGGTTCCATCCGGATCACCTAATGAGACGGCAGCCCGTAAGGTTGGGCAAAAGATTATTGAAACCATCAAAAAAACCGGTGTACCCCGGCGGAAAGTTCGCATGATAAATTATGATGCGGCGGAGCACGGTAGATCGGCCCCCATTCGATTGTCATATTTCGCGGTGAGCGCAAGTGTTGAAGCTTGCGGCAAATGGCCGGAAGATTTGGCCGGAGCCAACAACCAAAACAAAAACTATTACAATTTCGGGTGCGCCCAGCAAAACAACCTGGCCAGGATGATTGCCAATCCGTCCGATCTGCTGGCACCACGCGGAATGAGCGACATTGACGCCCAGCGCCGCAATGAGGTGATCGAATCTTATCGTAATGGTGAGATCCGATTGCCGCAACCGCAAGCATCGGTTTTTGGAAATTAGTAATATAATCAGTTTCGCGTAACAATTTACTCCAGGGAATTTATCACCATGTCCGATCCGGCATTAGACCAACAAGCTCATCAGGCACCTCAAGAACAGGCACCAGCCGATCAAACTCAAATTGATCCGCAGGAAGTCAATTCACCGATTGATCCGCCAAATGCACCTTCACAAGCTGTTCCTAATGAGGAAACAGCAGAACCATTTGACTATCCCAATCTTGAGTCAGCCGCCGAAGCGGCAGAAGAATCAGAGCATCAAGATGAGGATATCAGCAAATTCCGCCCTGTCCCCAGGGTGGCTATCCAGGCATTTTGCGAAACTGAAAGCGTAGCCAACACGATTGACTACACTTCACGGGACCGCAGAATGAACAAGGCGCATGTAAAAGTCCAACTTGGAGGAGTGGCCGCTGCCGTCGAGTTTTACCAGACAGCAACCACCCCAAATCTTATTTTTGTAGAATCTCAACTTGTCGGCGAAGCTTTAATAGGTGAGTTGGCCAAACTGGCGGAAGTTTGTGATGAGGGCACAAATGTTGTCGTTATCGGCCACAAAAATGATGTGTCGCTTTACCGTAATCTGATTTCCCGCGGGGTTGCTGAATATTTAGTTACCCCCATCGCCATGAGTGACATTTTAGATATTGTCACCAGCTTGTTTGTTAACCCTGATGCGGCCCCCTTGGGGAATACAATTGCATTTATCGGTGCCAGAGGAGGGGTCGGTTCCTCTACCATTTCTCATAACGTAGCCTGGGCGATCTCAAGTAATTATGAGAGCGACGTGGTTTTGGCTGATTTGGATCTTGCTTTTGGCACGGCCAATATCAACCTTGATCAGGATCCTGCACAAGGGGTTGCGGAGGCCGTATTCTCTTCTGACCGAATAGACGAGACTTTTTTGGATCGCCTGTTGGCAAAATGTTCAGATCATTTGAGCCTGCTTGCAGCGCCCTCCACCCTCGATCGTGAATATGATTTTGACCCCGAGGACTTTAAGCAATTGCTTGACGTTGCCCAGCGCGGCACTCCGAATATTGTTGTAGATTTACCCCACACCTGGACCGGTTGGGTGCGCCAAATTCTTTCCGCTGCAGATAAGGTGGTAATAACAACCACCCCCGATCTCGCTGGATTGAGAAACACCAAAAACCTGGTTGATACCCTGGCAGAATTGCGCCCCAATGATGAAAAGCCATACTTGGTTTTGAACCAGTGCAACGTGCCAAAACGCCCGGAAATCTCGGTGGCAGATTTTACCCAGCCGATTGGGATTGAGCCAACAATCATCATTCCCTTTGAACCTGCTTTGTTTGGCCTGGCTGCTAATAACGGGCAAATGATTTCGGAAACAGATGAAAAAAGTGAAATCGCGGTCTCTCTGGACGTGCTGGCGCAGGTTTTGACCGGCAGGCGTGAACTTGAGGCACCAGTAAAAAAATCAATTCTGTCGCGTTTTTCACGCAAAAAGAAGAAAAAACAGTAGCGCCTTTTACGGCGAATTTGGAGTAAGAATCTTATGTTCGGAAAACGTGGTGGACAAGGCGGTGGCGCCGGCAATGATAGCGGACTTTCTAAGCCCTTGGCGATGCCCCTGGAAGCGGGGCAGGTGCCTGCTCAGGCTGCAACACCAACACCTGCGCCTGTAGCACCGGCTGCCCCTGCAGCCATCCCGCCAACTCAAAACCAGGCTGAAGCGCAGCCCGGGCAAGCTCCGTCAAATGTTGCGCGTTCTAGCTCAATAGTCACCTCTCCACCCGCTCCTGCATCAGCCGTTGACGCGGGATCTGGAGAGTTGCAGGCATCCAACCTTCCTTCCGTTACCGCACCTGTTCTTAGTAAAAAAGTTAAGTCCAAAGCGCCACCTTTGGAAAACGAGGCGCAAACCACAACCAGTGATCCAGGGGTCGCGCCGGAAATACGGATAAAGTCCGAAGAATATTACGACGTAAAAACCCAGGTGTTCTCAGCGCTCATCGATACTATCGATTTATCACAGCTCTCAAAGCTGGATAATGACGGAGCGCGCGAAGAAATTCGCGATATCGTCAACGATATTGTCGCCATTAAATCTATTGTAATGTCAATTTCCGAGCAGGAAGAGCTGCTCGCTGATATTTGTAATGATATATTGGGTTACGGCCCGCTGGAACCCTTGTTGGAGCGAGACGATATTGCTGATATCATGGTCAACGGTGCAAAAAGCACATTTATCGAAGTTGACGGCAAGGTGGAAAAAACCAATGTTCGTTTCCGCGATAATGACCAGTTGATGAATATTTGCCAGCGAATAGTGAGCCAGGTTGGCCGCCGCGTTGATGAATCATCACCCATATGCGACGCACGCCTTGCCGATGGTTCCCGTGTGAATGTGATCGCGCCACCCCTTTCGTTAGATGGACCCACACTCACCATTCGTAAGTTTAAGAAAGACAAGCTCACCCTTGATCAGTTGGTCAGTTTTGGCGCGATTTCTCCCGAAGGCGCGGAAATACTGCAAATTATCGGCCGGGTACGCTGCAATATTGTTATTTCAGGCGGCACCGGTTCCGGCAAAACCACGCTGTTGAACTGCATGACCAACTATATTGATGAAGATGAGCGGATTATTACGTGCGAAGACTCCGCCGAACTTCAGCTTCAGCAACCCCATGTGGTCCGTCTAGAAACCCGTCCCCCCAACCTAGAGGGGGAGGGCACAATTACCATGACCGATCTGGTGAAAAACTGTCTGCGGATGCGCCCGGAACGGATTATTGTTGGTGAGGTTCGCGGACCGGAAGTTTTCGATCTGTTACAGGCAATGAACACCGGCCACGATGGTTCAATGGGAACAATCCACGCCAACTCCCCCCGGGAGTGCCTTTCTCGCATGGAATCTATGATTGCCATGGGTGGTTTTTCGCTGCCCGCGAAAACTGTGCGCGAAATTATTGTTGGCTCGGTTGACATTGTAATTCAGGCAAAACGTTTGCGCGATGGTTCGCGCCGCATCACCCACATCACAGAAGTGATCGGGTTGGAAGGCGACGTAATAATTACGCAAGACATTTTTCTGTATGATATTCTTGGCGAAGATGCCAACGGTAATATTTTGGGCAAACACCGTTCAACCGGCATTGGTAACCCCAAAATGGCAGAACGTGCCCGTTATTTTAATGAAGGCGATCGCCTTGCAGAGGCGCTGGATGCGTCAGAGGACAGAGAAATAGGTGGATTTTAACCAATCTGCAATATTGTAACTGGTACAATTGCTAAACCGGGTGTGATTAGTTTGGTAGTTTGAGTATGAATGTAACAATCCTATCCTTATTTGGTCTTGGTGCCGTGACTATCGGCACCCTGATTTATGCGCTATTTTACAATTCAATTTCGAACGAAAAAAAATCCTCCCAGCGGATAAAAAACCTGCAGGCAGATCATACCGTCAAAAAGGCCAATCGCGACAAGCGGGTGGATGACAAACAACGGCGCAAAGTGCGTGAAAACACGCTGAAAAATGTTGAGGATCAGCGTGCCACCGGTAAAAAGGCGGCTTCTCCAAGCCTGTCTATGCGAATGACGCAAGCTGGCATGACCATGACCATCAAAAAGTTTTTTACAATTTGTACCATCGTGTTCCTCGTTACCCTTTTCATCACGTTGTTGATTGTCCGACTGCCCTGGTACATCGGAATCGGTGCGGCGATTACGGTCGGTTTTGGTATTCCTTACTGGGTAGTTAATTTCAAAAGAAAACGGCGGTTTAATGCCTTCACCAAGGTTTTTCCAAACGCCATTGATGTTATTGTACGCGGTATTCGTTCCGGTCTTCCGTTGAACGATTGCCTGCGGATTATCGCCAACGATGCGGATGAACCGGTGCGTAGTGAATTCAGAAAAATTGTTGAATCCTCTCAAGTGGGTTTAACAGTGCCAGAAGCGTGTGAGAGGTTATATGAAAGCGTTCCCACCGCTGAAACCAATTTTTTCGCTATTGTTATTGCAATTCAGTCCACCGCTGGCGGCAATCTTTCTGAAGCCCTGGGCAATCTATCAAAGGTGTTACGCGAGCGGCGGAAAATGGCTGACAAGGTAAAAGCTTTCTCAACAGAAGCCGTAACATCTGCCACAATTATTGGTTCTTTGCCATTTGTCGTCGGAATTTTGGTTGCTCTTTCATCCCCTGGATACATAGACCCCCTGTTTACCGAGCCAGGTGGGCATAAGGTTCTCTTGTTTTCTGCCGGCTCAATGATGTTCGGAATTCTCATCATGAAAAAGATGATCAACTTCAAGTTCTAGGAACAGACTAATGATGGATTTTCTAATTCAGCCGGAAAATTTGATTGCGATCACCACTGCAATCGCAGTTTTCGCAACTATTTTGACCTTCGCAATGCCTGTTCTCGCCAAGGATACGCTGGGCGATCGTATGGTATCGGTTGCTTTGGAGCGCGAAAAGCTTCGGGCCCAGCAAAGATCGAAACGCTCTGAAGAAAAAGTTGGTCAACGAAAAAACGCCAAGAAAAAAGAACCGGGTGCCGTTGTTAAGGCTCTGGTGGACAGGCTGAACTTGCGCAAGGCCCTGGCCGATGAAAACACCGAATTACAGTTGGTCCAGGCCGGGTATCGCGGGCCGGCACCCTTGTTTATCTTTCTTGGGTTTCGCTTCGGGTTGCCCTTTTTGTTTGTCGGTGGCGCCGCACTTTATTGCTATGTAATTTCGCCGGTTGTCGAAGAGGGTAGTTTGCGGAACATGCTGGCACTCGTTATTTCCGGTGCCGCAGGCTTTTATTTTCCTTTGTTGTTTTTGCGCAATCGATTGAAAGCGCGCCAATTGTCGATTACCCAGGCTTGGCCTGATGCCCTGGATTTATGCCTGATATGCGTTGAATCCGGTATGACCATTGAAGTAGCCTTCCGCAAAGTGGCCGCGGAAATCGGACCCCAGTCTGTGGCATTGGCAGAAGAATTGATGCTTACAACTGCCGAACTGTCATTTCTTCCGGAACGAAAACAAGCCTATGATAATTTGACCGAGCGTACCGGGTTGGATTCCGTAAAGAACGTGGTTCTGTCGCTTACCCA
>QILU01000049.1 GCA_003233475.1 Ahrensia sp. | reverse complement strand
GATAATTCAGCAGTTCCACCAACCCATCGGAGGATTTGGTGTTTATGGTTAACAAAGGGTTAAAATCAGCGGTTTTTCCTAAATCATCCTTAGTTCCAATAACGGTAACATCGTCGATCTCTGGTGGTATTACCTGCTCGTCCATCGGCTGCAGCCACAAAATCATATCCGCTTGTTCAGCCGCCCTTTTGGCACGTTTTATTCCCTCCTGCTCCACCGGGTCTGAGGATTCACGCAATCCCGCCGTGTCAGACACAATGACCAGATGGCCGTCTATATCCAAAGAAATCTCCAACACATCACGGGTGGTACCAGCCTGAGGCGTTACAATGGCGACATCACGTTTTGCCAAAGCGTTCAACAGGCTGGACTTCCCGGAATTGGGCGGCCCCAACAGGGCAATCCTAAATCCATTGCGTATCAATTCTCCCCTATGGCCGTCGTTCAGGTGTTGTTGAATTTGATCTCTCAAATCCAAAACCTGTTCCCATGCCTGTTTACTCACACTGCCTGGAACATCCTCTTCATCAGAAAAATCCAGCTCAGCTTCAATCAAAGCGCGAGCCCTAATTAACTTGTCGCGCCACCCGTCATATAAATCCCGCAAATTACCACCGGACTGGGAGAGCGCTTGCCGCCTTTGAGCTTCTGTTTGGGCTGCGATCAGATCGGACAACCCCTCCAGCGCCGTTAAATCCATTTTACCATTTTCAAAAGCACGGCGGGAAAATTCGCCCGGTTCTGCAATACAGCAACCCTTTTGGTGAGCCAGCACTTCCAACATGCCCGCCACACTGGCTATGCCACCGTGACAGTGGAACTCAACAACATCTTCCCCGGTAAAGCTTTCAGGGCCCTTGAAGGATAATATCAGCCCCTCGTCTAAAAGTTGTTTGGATTGAGGGTGGAAAAATCCGGTTAAGTGTGCAGATCGCAGCGCAGGATTTTTTCCTGTCAGCTTTTTAAGAACCGAAAAAGCACTGGGCCCGGAAAGGCGGATAATAGCAATTCCGCTGGGCAGGCTCCCACTGGAAAGGGCGAAGATGGTTTTATCCATGGGGATTCACGCCTTTCTACTCTATAATACAAGAGTAAATAATCGCTCCGTATCCGAATCGATTCGGAAGAGTCTCAGGTATTCATTGAATCAAAAAACTCTGCATTGTTTTTTGTCTGCTTAAGTTTATCAAGCAAAAATTCAATCGCATCCGTATTTCCCATGGAGGAAAGAATTCGACGCAATACAAATATCTTTTGCAAATCTTCTTTTGGAATAAGCAAATCTTCTTTGCGGGTGCCGGATTTCAAAATATCCATGGCCGGGTAGGTGCGTTTGTCAGCAACTTTACGATCAAGAACGATCTCCGAGTTACCCGTACCCTTGAATTCTTCAAAGATCACTTCGTCCATGCGGCTACCGGTTTCAATCAGCGCGGTGGCGATAATTGTTAAAGAACCCCCTTCCTCGATATTACGCGCCGCACCAAAAAACCTTTTTGGTCTTTGCAGAGCGTTGGCATCAACACCCCCGGTCAACACTTTACCGGATGAAGGAACAACGGTGTTGTAAGCCCGGCCAAGACGGGTGATGGAATCCAGCAAAATAACCACATCGTGCCCGTGTTCAGCCAGCCGTTTGGCTTTTTCAATAACCATTTCAGCCACCTGAACGTGCCGTGTGGCCGGTTCATCAAAGGTGGAGGATATTACCTCACCGCGCACAGAACGCTGCATATCGGTGACCTCTTCCGGCCGCTCATCAATCAACAAAACCAGCAAATAAGCTTCTGGGTGATTAATCGAAATTGAATGGGCAATATTTTGCAGCAGAACCGTTTTACCGGTGCGGGGCGGCGCAACGATCAAACCACGCTGTCCTTTCCCCAAAGGAGCCACCAGATCGATAACCCGGCCAGACAAATCCTTTACTTCACCCGCTTCAATTTCCATCAAAAACCGATCTTCCGGATAAAGCGGGGTTAAATTATCAAAATGGACTTTGTGTTTAATTTTTTCTGGGTCATCAAAGTTTATTGTATTGACCATGAGCAACGCAAAAAACCGCTCACCATCTTTCGGGCTGCGAATAGGACCTTCAACCGTATCTCCGGTTCGCAATGCAAACCGTTTAATCTGCGAAGGAGCCACATAAATATCATCCGGTCCGGGCAGGTAGTTCGCGCCGGGAGAGCGCAGGAACGCGAAACCGTCTTGCAATACCTCCACAACACCCTGACCGATAATTTCGGTATCCTGGTCAGCCAGTTGTTTTAATATTGCAAACATCAATTCCTGTTTTCGCAGGGTGCTTGCGTTTTCAACTTCCAGTTCTTCCGCAAAATTCAATAATTCTTTTGGAGATTTTTCTTTAAGCTCTTGAAGCTTCACTTGTTCCATATTTTTTCGTCCAGCAGTTTGCGCAATCCGCAAAAATTACTCAGGGATTGCAAAGGAAAGCACCAGTCCGGCGAAAACCGAAAAGACAATTATTAGAATAAATAAGTCAGATATTCGTGCTGGTAAAAGGTGGGAACCCGCAAGGGCAACAGCACATCTGGTGAGTTAGGGAGTGCATAGAGTGTGAAACTAATTTTCGCAAGCGCTATTTTCAAGTTCGGTTAAAATGGTTTTACAATCACCAGGATGACAATAATTACCATCAATACCGCTGGAACCTCATTGATCACCCGAAAAAACTTTTGAGATTTCAAATTTTCATCGAGAGCAAATGCCTTGGTATATTTTGCATAAGCCATGTGAATTCCGGTAATTATCAATACACATAGAAATTTTACCATGAACCATGGCTCACTCCAAACGTTGAGCAATATGGCGATCCACACCCCAAACACCCAGGTCAACAGCATTGACGGTGTGGCAATTGCTTTTAATAACCGTCTTTCCATAACCTTGAAAATTTCAGACTTTTCGCCGCCTTTTTCTGCTTCACAATGATAAACAAACAATCGGGGCAGATAGAGCAAAGCCGCCATCCATGCGATTACTGAAATAACATGTAAAGCCTTGATCCAAAGTTCAAAATCTTCAAACATTCTAAATTCCTATGCGTTGAATGAACGAACCCGGGCAATCATCTGCTCCACATGGGCAATATTGGTTTGCGGTGTAATCCCATGTCCCAAATTAAATACCAATGGCCCCTGACCAAGATTTTCCAGAATATTGTCCACCCCCTCATCCAGCGCCCGACCACCGGCTATCAAACGATTGGGATCCAAATTCCCCTGTACCGGGCATTTGGCCTGCAATTGTTTGGCAAAATTCATGGGAATTGTCCAATCCAGACCAAGCATATCAATACCAGTATCTGCGGCATAAGAACTATAAAATGCACCCACTCCCTTCGGAAATCCGATAATTTTTGCATCAGGTATTTCACTGCGAACCCTGGCGATCAAAGCTTTTACCGGTTTCACGCACCATTGATTAAACTGAGCCTCATCCAGAACCGATGCCCATGAATCAAATATCTGAACAGCATCAGCTCCAGCTTTTAGTTGAGCAATTAAATATTGAGCAGAAACTTCCACCAAGACATTCATCAAAGTTTGAAAAGCTTTGTGATTATTTAATGAGAATTGTCGGGCTGGCGCTTGATCAGGCGTACCATGACCAGCAATCATATAAGTAGCTACTGTCCAGGGTGCTCCGCAAAATCCTAATAAAGTTGTTTCAGAAGAAAGCTCTTCACGCAATCGAGACACAGTTTCCAATACAGGAGCCAAATGATCTATGGCATCTTCTGGGTTTAATTCTAAAATTCGGGCCTCATCAACGGTTTCAACTATCGGGCCGCGTCCTTCTTCAAACCGAACTCCAACCTTCAGTGCATCAGGTATTACTAAAATATCAGAAAATAAAATCGCTGCATCAAAACCAAACCGGCGTATTGGCTGTAGAGTAACTTCAACAGCCAGATCGGGATTGTAACATAGATCCAAAAATTCTCCGGCGTCTTTTCTTACCTGTTTATATTCCGGCAAATATCTCCCTGCCTGTCGCATCATCCATATTGGTGGAGTGTTTAAAACCTCCCCATTCATTACGCGAATTATTGACCTCTTATTAGTTTCATCGCTCATTTGTTTAACTCTTTCACAGATTCAATTATTCACAGGCTATTTTTATATGGGTTTATTATTATTATTAGAGTCGGTGGATTGTGGGAATTATTAGTTATTCAGAATTTGCCTGAGATTTTCCAATCTCCTAATTTGCATAAAGCAAAAAAAGTGGTTGTGGAAATCTTTGCGGGGAAAAGAAGATAACCGCTGATATAACAAAGGCTTTCAGTAAAAATTATCTCTCCTAAATTTTAATCACTCTGGGGATAAATTTGAATAACCTGATTTTTCCCCTAAATTATCCCCAGCAGGATAAATCATAAGTACCTGGCTGGCCTGTGGAGGAAATATACCCGTATGTGCATAAATCTGCGACCTTTCATTTTGAGCCGGTTTTATCCACACTCTTCCACAGTTTGTCTGCCAAATTGCAGTTTCGACGAATAAAAAGGTTGACTAAATTTTATGCGTAACTGGATCAGAAAAGCCCGGGAAAAGGTTTCCACCAAAACTTTTTTTCATCTCCATATGATTTCCGATTCAACCGGGGAAACACTAACCACACTCGGCAGAGCAATATCGGCGCAGTATTCTAACTGGCGTGCGGTTGAACACACCTCTTCTATGGTTCGTTCAAAAGAGCAGTTAGAAAAAGCTATTGATGCCATTAATAGTGCTCCTGGAATTGTATTATATACGCTGGTAAATAATGAACTTGAGATTCAGCTTCGAAACAGGTGTTTAGAAATAGGCGTGCCCGCGCTTAACGTGTTGGCACCGGCCACCAAAATTTTTGATGATTATCTGGGAGATACCGTATCCGGTCGCTCTGGGGCGCAACATGCACTGGACGAGGATTATTTTACCCGTCTGGATGCTATTCGTTTTGTAATGGCTCACGATGACGGCAATTTGCCGGATGATATTGAAGAGGCTGATGTTATATTGCTGGGTATCAGCAGAACTTCAAAAACCCCCACCAGTATTTATCTTGGCCAGCGCGGGGTGAAGGTGGTGAATATTCCTCTGGTGCCCGGCGTGGATTTGCCGGAAGAAATACCAAACGTGAAACATCCCATGGTGGTGGCGCTGGTTGCATCAGCTGAGCGAATTCTACAGGTGCGGGAAAACCGCCTGTTGGCATATGATCGGGATTTGGCGGGGGATGTTTATGTTGATCGGGCTTCCATTCAAGAAGAACTCGCCTGGACCCGGCGATTGTGCAAACAAAACGACTGGCCAATGATAGATGTTTCAAAACGTTCAATTGAGGAAACGGCGGCCGCTATTCTTGCCCTTCGCCAAAACCGGCTTTAGGGAGAAACAATGACAAAAATTATTCTGGCTTCCAATTCTCCCCATCGGGTAAAACTCCTGCGAGATGCGGGAATTGATTTTTCTCAAATCTCTTCCGATCTTGATGAGCGGGCAATTGAAGCCCCCCTGGAAAAGGCTAATGTGGTGCCCGAAGACCGGGCTGAAATATTGGCCGAAGCAAAAGCCGTGGACGTGAGCGAACGCCATCCCGGCCAATATGTTATCGGTTGTGACCAGATCTTGTCGTTGGAAAAAACGGTTCTGCATAAGGTGAAAAACAAAGAGGCTGCGCGACGGCGCCTGTTGTTGCTTTCCGGGAAAACCCACTATCTCCATTCTGCTGTAGTTTTGGTAAGGGATGGAAAACCTGTTTGGCGCCATGTCAGCCCCTGCGCCATGACCATGCGAAAGTTAAGTGCAAAATTCATTGGCCGCCATCTGGCGCTTGCCGGTGACGGGGTGCTCAGCAGTGTTGGTGCTTATCAGATTGAGGGTTTAGGGTCGCAGCTTTTTGAATCGATCAAAGGAGATGTGTTTTCCATTATCGGTCTGCCCCTACTTCCTTTGCTGGAAGCCCTGCGCCAGGAGGAGTTGATCGATGGGTAAATCTGTCCGCGCCTTTATCACCGGTTGGCCGGTGGATCATTCCCGCTCCCCGCTTGTCCATGGCTTTTGGCTGGAAAAGCATGATCTATCAGGAGAATATGTAAAACACCCCTGTTCGCCATCTGATTTTGAGTTTTTCTTGAACAATCTGACTGCCGAGGGGTTTGTTGGGGGAAATGTAACAATTCCCCATAAAGAAGCAGCTTTCCAATTCGTTGATGTGTTGCATCCATCAGCAAAAGCCCTGGGGGCCGTGAACACAATCTGGCTGGAGAATTCAAAACTGCATGGGGACAACTCCGATGGTTATGGATTTTTAGCCAATCTTGATGAGCAGGCCCCCGGTTGGGATGGTGAGGGCAAACAAAACCGCGGCGCGCTTGTGCTTGGGGCAGGAGGTGCGGCGCGGGCCATTATTTATTCTCTCCAACAGCGGGGTTTTGATCCCATTTTCATTGCCAATCGAACGGAGGAGCGCGCCGAATTTCTGGCCAAAAAGTTTGGATCCCCGTGCCATGCTGCAAATATTAAGGAGCTGCCTGAGCAGGCTTTATCTGTTTCACTAATTGTAAACACAACTTCGTTCGGCATGGGAGACAACAAAAATGCGGCGGTTGATTTGTCCTCTTTTGCGAAAGATGCAATCGTCAATGATATTGTTTACACCCCTTTGATAACCCCACTGTTGCAACAAGCACAGCAATTAGAAATGCACCCGGTTGATGGGTTGGGAATGTTGCTGCATCAGGCGGTGCCGGGGTTTGAGCGATGGTTCGGTGTGCGGCCGGATGTAGGCCCGGAGTTGCGGGAGGTTCTGTTGAAAGACCTAGGGGAAACCTCTTGACCACATATCTGGGACTCACCGGTTCAATCGGCATGGGAAAATCCACCACGGCGCAAATGTTTCGTGACGAAAATATTCCCGTTCACGATGCGGATGCAACGGTTCATGCGCTATATGAGGGGGAGGCGGCTTCTTTAATAGAGGCAGAATTTTCCGGTACTGTAATTGAAGGAAAGGTGGATCGTCAAAAACTTGCTCGACAGGTGGTGGGAAATGAGGCGGCGATGAAACGGCTGGAAGCCATTATCCACCCGTTGGTTCGCCGTGAAGAATTAGAATTTCGCAGCACTGTAGAAGGTCAAAATACCTCGCTCGCTATTCTGGATATACCACTTTTGTTTGAGACAGATAGTCAGGATCGGGTGGACGGTATTATTGTTGTAACCGCTCCATATGAAATTCAACGCGAGCGGGTATTGGCGCGGGTCGGCATGAACGAAAAAAAGTTTTTGGCCATTTTGGATCGCCAGTATCCGGACAGTGATAAACAGGCAAAAGCCGATTTTGTCATTGATACATCGAAAGGGCTGGAAGCCGCCAGAAGTGAAGTGAAAAAGATTATTAAACTGATTAATTCAAACAATTGGCAATCAGGAAAAAACAGCCATGCGTGAAATTATTTTTGATACAGAAACCACCGGTATCAGCCACCGGGAAGGCCATCGGATTATTGAAATCGGGGCGATTGAACTGGTCAATCGATTTCCCACCGGCCGAACTTTCCATGAATACATCAAGCCGGATAATAAGGAGATCGAAAAAGGAGCATTTGAAATTCACGGCATTTCCACAGAGCAATTGAAGGACAAGCCTTTGTTCAAAGATATATTGCCAAAGTTTTTGGAGTTTTTTGATGAAGGAATGCTGATCGCCCACAACGCCTCATTTGATGTTGGGTTTATCAATGCCGAACTTAAACGCCTGGATCATCCACCCCTGGATAACAATCGGGTGATTGATACTTTGGCCATTGCGCGGCGTAAATTTCCCGGTGCAAAAAACAGTCTGGACGCTTTGTGTTCGCGCTTCGGAATTTCCAATACCCACCGTACTTTGCACGGTGCCTTGCTTGATTCTGAATTGCTGACCGAAGTTTATATAGAGCTGATTGGCGGCAAACAGGCCGGGCTTAATTTGCATGAGAGCAATGAAGAGGAAAACCCCTCTGCGTCTGAAGGACAATCGACATCCCATCCCACGCAACAACGTCCCATCGCCCTTGCCGACCGATTAAGCAGTAAGGAGGAAGAAGCCCATGCTCAAATGATCGAGAATATGGGCGAGGGTGCAGTTTGGAATAAGTGGCAACAACTGGATGCCAAATCCAATTAACAGGCCGGGAACGACTTTAGTTTTTCTCGCTCACGGTAGGTTCGCTTTGCGAACCACCTGCGCGGGCGCGCCGCATAAGCGGCGGGCTGCTCTTCGCAGCCTAGAGTGCTTCAGTTAAAAACTGACGCACTCTGGTTCTAATTGCTCATCTGTGATTTGACCTGTTCTTCGGCCATGCGCTGTTGGAACAATCCGGCAAAATCCACCGGATCGATCATTAGCGGCGGGAAGCCGCCATTTCGGGTGGCGTCTGCGATCACCTGGCGGGCAAACGGAAACAGCAGCCGCGGGCACTCAATCAATATGGCAGGGGCAATAGCTTCTTCAGGCATATTTCCAAGGCGGAAAACCCCGGCATAGGTCAATTCACAATTGAACATCGTTTCCGCGCCCGTACCGGCATTGGCCTCCAGCTTTAATTCAACTTCAAAATCAGTTTCAGAAAGCGGATTGGCATTTACATTGATATTGATATTGATTTCCGGAGCTTTTTCCCGTGGTTGCAAAGATTGGGGCGAATGGGGGTTCTCGAATGAAAAATCTTTAATGTACTGGGCCAGCACATTTAGGGAGGGGGCTTCACCATTTGCGGCCTCTGCAGCCGGAGCGGCTTTGGATTTTGCGGCTTTTTTCTTGGGAGTAGCCTTTTTGGTGGTTTTTTTAGCCATGGAGTGTCTCATTCCTGTTCGAGTGCCTGTTGGAGTATTTGTCTTTAAGTTTAGGGGTTATTGTGGCCTGCTTCCAGTCCATGAAAACCAGCATTGGCGTTACCATGGCCAATTGCGTGTGGCAAGGAAAGGGTCTTGCTCAAAACAATGCACACTCAATTGTGGTCTCGCCACGGAGAGTCTTTGGGCGGCTTTGATTGTTTATAGTCTTCCTCGTCAAGATCAATAATTGGTCCGTCGTTTTCCATTTCCGGTGAAGTTTCTTGATAGGGTTGGTGAGAATAATCACTTCCTCCTAAATTTTCTCCCGGCATATTTGGCATTTTTAGAGTGATTCGCGATGCCACAAATCCCCAGATCATACTGCGAACAGGGGGAACGAAGAGTAAAAACCCAATTGTATCGGTTACAAACCCCGGGGTGAGCAACAATATTCCGGCAACAATAATCATTGCACCATGCCCCAGCTCTTTTCCCGGCACCTTACCGGCAGCCACTTCCGTTTGCACCTTATTAATCAGGCTAAGACCTTGAATTCTTAGGAGAAAACTTCCGATCACCGCCGTAACCAGAATCATTAACAAAGTTGGCCAAAGACCGATTTGCCCGCCAACGAGTATAAAAGCGCCGATTTCCACAATCGGGATAACAAGCAGCAGGAAAGGTATTATTGAAAAAGGCATGGTTTTAGCGGTTCAATTTCACGTTTTAATGATCCCGTATCGGGTCAATATCTGATTTGATATTCTATATAGGGTATCCGGCGTAAAATTGAATATGCTGCATGAATTGAATGATTCTTCAAATGGCCCTATATGAAAGGTGAAAGTGTCTGCTTAAGATGGGCAGGCAATTGATATGATTCACTCTTACACGGCGAAATTTTATGGAATTTGATCTTTTTACGCTTTTGCCCCTGGCGGCAGCACTGTTTGTTTTTTGGAAATTGCGCAGTGTTTTGGGAACAAGAACCGGTGCGGAACGCCCTCCCTATGAAAC
This sequence comes from Ahrensia sp., assembly GCA_003233475.1. The sequence goes on along the minus strand of QILU01000049.1, from coordinate 5,747 downwards.
ATTCAACGGCAATGATAACCAGCAGAGCGACGAAGAAGAAGACAATGTGGTCACCCTTGCCGGCACCAAGCGACAACAGGGGAAGGAGACCAAGTCCGAAGCTGAAAAAGCCATCACCAAGCTTGCCGGTAAAGACAAGAATTTGAAACAGGGTCTTACGGCGGTTTTGTCACGGGATCCTGATTTCGACCCCCAGCAGTTTTTGAGTGGCGCGAAAATGGCCTATGAAATGATCGTTACCGGGTTTGCTGATGGAGACAAGCGGGCATTGAAGGGTCTGTTGGCGCGGGAAGTTTATGACAATTTTGCGGCTGTTATTGATGAACGAAAGAAACTGGGCGAATATGTTCAGGCCAGTTTTGTCGGTATTGAAAAAGCCAGCATCACCAGTGCTGAGTTGGCCAAGGATGAAGCGCAGATCACTGTTAAATTTGTCAGTCAGATGATTTCCGCCACGTTGGATAAAAATGACGAGGTTGTTGAAGGTGATTTGCAGGAAGTGGCAGATATTACCGATGTGTGGACCTTTGCCCGCCCGATTAAATCCCGTGACCCCAATTGGAAGCTTGTGGCAACAGACGAATAATTCCGTGTTTCGGGTTTTCTCATGGCTGTTACTGGTAATCAAAATCCAATTCTGTGTCCGTCTGATTTTGCCAGCCTGAAGGGTTGGGAAGGGGATAATCACCTCGCTGCATTTGAGGCGTTTCTGGTATCAGCCCGTCATATGGCTCAAACGCCCTACAAGACCCGCGGTCTGGGAGTGGATGGAATAGCCCTTTGTCGGGTGTCTAAAAGTGCGGTGGAATTATTGCAGGAAAGCAGTTCGTTAACGGCAAATACCGCTCGCAGGTTTTTTGAGCGCGAATTTACACCCCACCAGGTGAAAACCGGAAGAAGCGAAGAAGGGTTTGTCACCGGGTTTTTTGAACCTCTCGTTTCCGCCTCCCTTCAACCAAGCGACAGTTTTCCTGTTCCTCTCTATCGCCGACCGCCAGATTTGATTGACGTGAGGGATGAGAATCGCCTGCAAAATATGGATCCATATTTTCGGTTTGGACGATCTGGTGATCACGGTATCGAAGAATATTTTGATCGCCCCGCCATTCAGGCCGGTGCATTAGAGGGGCGGGGGCTTGAACTTGCTTGGCTTAAAAACAAGACCGATGCTTTTTTTATCCATATCCAGGGGTCGGCGAAATTGGCATTGGACAATGGTGAAACCATGCGGGTCAGTTATGCCGCAAAATCAGGTCACCTCTATACATCCGTTGCAAAAATCCTTTGTCAGCAAACCGGAACCGCTCCTGAAGATATGACGGCAGATCGGCTGGCCGATTGGATGCGGGAAAACCCTGCAAAGCTTGATGATCTCCTGGCCCATAACCGCTCTTATATCTTTTTCAAACAGGTGGATGATCTGCACCCCGATGACGGCCCAATCGCTGCGGCCAAAATCTCGCTTGTCGCCGGGCGCAGTCTGGCCGTTGATCGCACACTCCATACATTTGGCATTCCCATCTGGCTCACCACAAACAAGCCTTTGCCGCAAGAAAAGCAGCCCTTTGCCCGGTTGATGTTTGCCCATGATACGGGGTCTGCCATTGTTGGCCCGGCGCGGGGCGATATTTTTATCGGAACGGGCGAAGCAGCTGGTCTCGTGGCGGGTAGGGTGCGCCACACAGCTTCCATGACCGTGTTGGTGCCCAACCCATGAGACGTCGTAAATCTTCCGTTCCCAAATCAAATCTATCCCGCGAAGACCGCGTCCTGTGGAAACGGGTGGCAGACACAACAACCCCCGTTTCCCGACAACGGGGCCAATTTTTAAAAGATGAAATGAACCGCCTGATGGAGCAAACTTCTTCACCGGTTTCAAAGAATTTACCACGGCTTTCCAGCCCCATGGCTCCTCAAAAATCGTTGCCGATAAAGCCAGAATTGATTAATCGCCAGCACCACACATCCCATCCGATTGAAGAGCGAATTGCGAAAAAATTGGCCAGGGGCCGCTTGCCGATTGACAGTAGAATTGATCTCCATGGCATGACACAGGATCGCGCCAGGTTTGCATTGCTGGATTTTTTGCAAATGGCCCAGCGGGCCGATCATCGCATTGTTCTGGTGATCACTGGGAAAGGCAACGAGGGCAGGGGCATTTTAAGACAAGCGGTTCCGGACTGGTTACATCTGCCGGTTTTTAATTCTCTGGTGAACGGTTTCCGTATTTCTCACGCCTCCCACGGAGGGGAAGGGGCGCTTTATGTGCGGTTACGAAAGCTCCAGCAGAGAATTAATAAAGGCGGTGATTATTTGTGACCCCGTTTGGAATTCACCTGCGCAAATTGCGCGATCGACAAAATATCACCCAGAAGCAAATGGCGGCAGCTATTGGTGTGTCCGCAGCCTACCTTTCCGCGCTTGAACACGGCCATCGGGGAAAGCCTTCCTATGCATTGCTTCAACGGATTGTCGGGTATTTGAATATTATCTGGGATGAAGCGGAGTTGTTGCAGCAAAAGGCTGATTTGTCTGACCCCCGGGTGGTGGTGGATACAACGGCCCTTTCTGAAAAAGCCACCGAGACCGCTAATTTACTGGCCCGCAACATAACGGAATTTGGCGATGATGATCTGGAAAAAATGCTGCAGCTAATGCGCAAGAATTAAAATCGCCATTAGAACACCGCTACTGGAATAAAGAGCGCAGCTCCGACAGCTTTTCATTCACCAGCCAACCATAGTAATTTTCATGCGGAAACTCTGGCGTGGCCAGTTCTTTGTTATTGGCAGCTAATTGTTTTGCCCTCATCGTGACATTGCCAAGGTTGTAAAGGGTCGCAGTTATTCCGGGATTTTGGCTTATATCCATTTTGGCAATGGAACTGTAGGCATCAATACTGTGGCGAATAATCGCTGCCATATAGATCAAGGTCGAATCCGGTTCCATAATCGTGCTGTAAATCAGCGGAGCCTTATCCATAGAAAGTTTTGATTCGCCCGGCAGGCGCTCTCTCACCAGATCATTCACCTTCAAAGCAGTGAGCGGATTTAATTGCCCCAGTCCAAAAGTTTGCCCTGCATAGAGGGGTTGAAAAAATACCGCCCCAAGTCGCTTGTCCGGCCATTGTTGCCCGCTGAAATTTTTACCCCGATAGGACAAATTCCAGACATCTTCCCGGCACGACCATTTATCGTAATTGCGCTGCAGATTATTGCACTTTTGAAATGAGGACTGCGCCAGCAATTCTTTTATGGTTGTGCTCTTGTATTTGAACGTCAGATTTTGCCCCAAATAGGCCAGCGCTTTTACATAATAGGTTTGCAGTTGGTCTTTTGCATCCACGTTATAGGTGTGTTCTCCCACCAGCGCCCCAATGATATGTACAGGATCAATATCAAATATACGGGCCGCCTTTTTAATTTTTATAATCAACTTTTTGTCTTTCGCCAGCAGGCGGAGGATTTTTTGATATTTTTTTTCAAACGTGGTGCCCTTTGTACGTATTATTGAACCGCCGGGAATGGCAGGTTGCAAGATATTTCGATTTCCAGGCGGAACCAGAGTGGCGGCGAATCCCGGCGCACTCAGGACAAGCAGCAGGGCCATGGAGAATATAATTTTTAAGGGTGCAAGTTTCATTTATATTATTTTTAGTCGAAAGTTGAATTAAAGGATATAGCGGGACAAATCGGTATCTTTGGCCAAATCTCCCACGTTTTTTCGCACAAAAGCTGCATCAATTTTAACCTTGGTGCCGCCCTTGTCCGGCGCATTAAACGAAATGTCATCCAGCACCCGTTCCATAACGGTCTGTAGCCGCCTTGCGCCGATATTCTCAACCGAGGAATTTAATTCCACCGCAATATCCGCGAGTGCGTCTATGGCGTCTTTGGTGAATTTGAGCTCCAGATCTTCGGTGCTTAACAGGGCTATGTATTGTTTGATCAGGCTGGCTTCGGTTTCTGTCAGGATACGAACAAAATCTTCTTTTGTGAGCGCTCGCAGCTCCACTCTAATCGGTAAGCGCCCCTGTAGCTCGGGGAGAAGGTCCGAGGGTTTGGAGACGTGAAACGCGCCGGACGCAATGAATAGAATATGGTCGGTTTTCACCTGGCCGTGTTTTGTGGCAACGGTTGTCCCTTCAACCAAAGGCAGCAAATCCCGTTGCACCCCTTCGCGCGAGACCCCGCCGCTGCGGGCATCTCCTGCAACGGCAATTTTATCGATTTCATCGAGGAATACGATGCCGTCATTTTCAACAGATGATATCGCCTCGGCAACCACCTGTTCGTCATCCAATAATTTGTCGCTTTCCTCTGCGATCAGCAGTTCATAGCTTTCTTTTACGGTTGTCTTGCGCTTTTTTGTGCGCCCCCCCATGGCTTTTGACATTATGTCGCCAAGGTCAATCATTCCGATATTGCCGCCGGGCATGCCGGGAATTTCCATTCCCCCCATAGGAGAGCCTGTATCGGCCACTTCGATTTCAATTTCTTTGTCGTCCATATCCCCTTCGCGCAGTTTTTTTATAAAGCTTGCCCGCGTGGCCGGGCTGGCATTTTCACCGACCAGCGCATCCAACACCCGGTCTTCTGCTGCAATATGGGCTCGCGCTTTTACCTTTTCGCGTTTTTTGTCACGCACCAGCGCGATGCCGATTTCCACCAGATCGCGGATAATCTGCTCCACATCCCGGCCCACATATCCCACTTCGGTGAATTTTGTGGCTTCGATTTTTATGAACGGTGCGCCCGCCAGTTTGGCCAGGCGGCGTGAAATTTCGGTTTTACCCACCCCGGTCGGGCCGATCATCAAAATATTTTTGGGCATCACCTCTTCTTTCATCGGGGATTCCAATTGTTGGCGTCGCCAGCGGTTTCGCATGGCAACTGCGACAGCCCGCTTGGCATCCTTTTGTCCGATAATAAAACGGTCGAGTTCGCTAACGATCTCACGGGGGGAAAATTCAGTCATACTGATTTGGCCTTTCAGGCAAAATTATTTTTTTTCGTCCAGGGTTTCAATCACTAGATTGTGGTTGGTATAGACGCAAATATCTGCGGCAATTCCCATGGCCTTAGTTGCAATATCTTCGGCCTTCGATTTTGTGTCATACAGGGCACGGGCTGCCGCCAGGGCGTAATTGCCCCCCGAGCCAATTGCCATTACCCCATCTTCCGGTTCAAATACATCGCCAACACCGGTAATGCAAAGGCTGACGGATTTGTCAGCAACCAACATCATAGCTTCAAGCTTTCGCAAATAACGGTCGGTGCGCCAGTCTTTTGCCAGCTCCACGCAAGCCCGCATCAACTGGTCGGGATATTGTTCCAGTTTGGTTTCCAGCCGTTCTAACAGGGTGAAGGCGTCAGCTGTTGAGCCGGCAAAACCGCAAATCACGTCCCCGTTGCCCAGGCGGCGAACCTTTTTGGAATTTGATTTCATTATGGTCTGGCCCATGCTCGCCTGTCCGTCTCCGGCAATCACCACCTTACCGCCTTTGCGAACCATGATAATTGTCGTGGCGTGTACCGCCGGCAACCAGCCTTGTGTATTTTTGCTCAATTTAATGCTCCAAACGTGAATCACCGAGCCAAACACCCGATTCAAATCATTATGTATGGAATGATTCCATGATTGCAATTGCCCGCAGGCTCTTATCTGTTTTGTGCCCGTATTGCATCAGGTGGGCGCATTCTGTTAGACACCATTCAAATTCTTATCACAATTACACTGGAGCCAAA
>QILU01000105.1 GCA_003233475.1 Ahrensia sp. | reverse complement strand
CCTTTCCTTGTTCTAATGGGGGCATTGGCTGGTGGCGCATTGCTGCTTATTCCCGTGCTGCTTAAAACCCACATGAAGGTCGATGAAGTCGTCACCACCCTGCTGTTGAATTTCATTGTCCTTCTGGTCGTGAGTTACCTCATCGAAGGCCCCTGGAAAGACCCCATGTCCCTTGGTTGGCCGCAGGCCGCTTCGATCATTGATGAAGGGGTGCTGCCAGCTTTACTTGCCAAGGGGCGGCTTCATTTTGGGTTTATCATTGCCATTGTCATGGCCGTTATCATCTGGTTGATGATGCGCTTTACGGTGCAGGGCTATGAAATTCGTGCCGTTGGTTACAACGCCAAAGCAGCCGAATTTTCAGGGGTGAAAGTCAATAGAACCGTCATCATGACCGCGATGATTTCAGGCGGTTTAGCGGGCATGGCTGGCGTCAGCGAAACCGCAGGCCTGAAGGGCTACCTCACCCTCGATCTCTCCCCAGGCTTTGGTTACACAGGCATTGCCGTTGCCATGCTGGCGCAGTTAAATCCGCTGGCTGTCATTCCAGCGGCAATCTTTCTCTCCGCCGTTTACGTGGGTTCCGATGCCATGAGCCGCGCGGTCAATATCCCCACCTATATTGCCGATGTGCTGGTCGGCGTATCCGTGCTTGCGGTTTTGTGCAGCGTTATGTTCAGCCAGTATAAAGTGAGGTGGAGCAAATGAGTGATCTTTTTGATATTCTCCTAACGACTGGCTTTTGGGCCGCCACCATCCGCATTGTCAGCCCGCTCATTTTTGGCACCTTGGGCGAATTGATATGCGAGCGGGCCGGAGTGCTGAACCTTGGCATTGAAGGCATTATGACCGTTGGTGCGATGGCTGGCTGGATGTGGGTTTACCAGGGCGGCACCCTTTGGGGAGGCGTATTATTTGCGGCCTCGATGGGAGCGCTGTTTGGGCTGCTCCATGCAATATTTACTGTTCACCTTAGCCTTTCTCAGCATGTGACAGGCATTGGCATCACTCTTTTTGCTTCGTCCTTGAGCTATTTTGTCTATCGTATGTTGCTGCCCGATGTGACAACCCCGCCTAAAATCGTTCCTTTCCAGTCCGTTGAAATCCCTTGGCTGTCAGAGCTTCCCATTATTGGTGAAGCGTTGTTTTCACAAACCGCCCTCACCTATCTGGCTCTGCTTACGGTGCCTATTGTCTGGTATGTTTTATTCCGCACCCCTGTCGGTCTCGCCGTTCGTATGTCAGGAGAAAACCCCGTGGCCGTTGAGGCCCAGGGCATCAATGTATTGGCCGTGCGCACCGGCGCGGTGATGGTTGGCAGCGCTTTGATGGCCATTGGCGGGGCCTTCATCACCATGTCCTGGTTTGATGCCTTTTACTTCGGCATGATTAATGGTCGCGGCTGGATTTGCGTTGCCCTTGTTATTTTCGCTTCCTGGAAACCAAGAAACGCATTGTTCGGCGCGCTCTTATTTGCCGGGCTTGAGGCCATGCAGGTACGGGCACAAATTTCAGTTGGCGCATTCATCCCCTATCAGTTCTTCCTGATGATGCCCTATGTTATGTCGATTGTTGCAATGATAATCATTGCGCGCAAAACCAAATACCCTCAGGCTCTACTTGTCCCCTTTCGGCGCGGCGAGCGGGTTTAACGGAGAAAATTATGCTCAGCGATATCGACAGGAAATTCATGCAAATCGCCTATGATGAAGCCAAAGCCGGGTTTGACGAAGGCGGCTGCCCGATCGGTGCCTGTCTTGCAGAAGGAGACAGGCTGATTGCACAAGGACGCAACCAGCGCGTTCAGGGAGGCGACCCGATTGCCCACGGGGAAATGGATTGCCTGCGCAAAGCCGGACGGCAAAAAAGCTATAAAAACATGACCCTCTACACTTCCCTCTCCCCTTGCATGATGTGCTCCGGCACCATTATCCAATTCGGCATTCCCCGGGTGGTAGTAGGCGAAAACGTAAATTTTGGTGGCAACGAAGAATTTCTTCGAGAGCGCGGCGTGGAAGTCATCCTCGCCAACGATCCCGATTGCATCGCCCTGATGAACCGCTTCATCAAGGAAAAACCGGAGCTGTGGGCAGAGGATATTGCCGAGGATTGAAATTATGCGAAAATGTGAAATACCCGCCGCACCTTGCAATTTACCCCCCTTTTGGCATGAAGGGCTAATGCTTTATTTATTTGGGATTCGCTTTTGACAATTCGGCTTCATCAGGGCGATTTGCCTGACCTTTCAAATTACAACGATACCGTTGCCATTGATACGGAAACCCTTGGCCTCAAACCCCACCGTGATCGGCTTTGCGTGGTGCAGCTTTCCTGCGGCGATGGCAGTGCGGATATTGTGCAAATTGCCCGTGGCCAAAAAAATGCTCCCAATATTGAAAAGCTTCTCAAAGACAAAAAGATCACCAAGCTTTATCACTTTGGCCGTTTCGATATCGCTGTTTTATTCCACGCCTTTGGCGCACTTTCGCAAAACAACTTTTGCACCAAAATCGCCTCCCGCCTCACCCGCACAAACACCGACAGGCATGGGTTGAAAAACCTGACCTCCGAATTACTCAATATCGACCTTTCAAAAACGCAGCAGTCCTCAGACTGGGCGGCGGAAAAACTCACCAAAACCCAACTGTCCTACGCCGCATCCGACGTGCTGTATCTACATAAGTTGCGAACGGAACTGATTAAACGGCTGGAACGGGAAGACCGCGTGGAACTGGCTCAGTCGTGTTTCGATTTCCTCCCCACCCGCTGCCTGCTTGATCTGGCCGGATGGGACGAAGAAGATATTTTCGCCCATTCCTGATCAACCATAAACAAAAGGCCATACATTCACCGCAAAGATAGTGTGTACCAGTCAACGATTCTGGGGGTACTAAGGGTGGGAGGCATTTTATGAGCATATCAAGCACTTTACACCCTGCGCAAACCGAACCAGCCTCATCGCCCGCAAATATGCGCGATAGCACCGATTTTTCTCGCGCCCGTCGTCATTCAACGCTGGTAAAGGTGCTAAAATTTATCTTACCAGTATCGGCTGTGGCTCTTGTGATATTTTTCACCGCGTCCAGCCTTTTATCCTACGTGCCGGTTTCAGATGTTTCGGTGGAAAAAGTCGGGTTGAACGATGGCAAACTGGTGATGGACAAACCCAAATTATCCGGCTTCGACAAGAAAAACCGCCCCTATGATGTCAAGGCCGCAACAGCCATTCAAGACTTGAAAAAGCCCGGTATCATTGAGTTAAAGACAATCGCCGCCAATCTTCCCATGGATGCCAGCTCCTTTGCGCAGGTAAATGCCGATAACGGTACTTATGATTCAACAAGTGAAAAAATGGTATTGCGCGATAATGTTACAATTAAAGGCGCGCGCGGCATGAACATTTCCATGCAGGAAGCGCATATTGATATGAAATCCGGTTCCATGGTCAGCGAAAAACCTGTTACTGTTGTTTCAGGAGAAACAGATATTTCCGCCAACTCGATTAAGGTGGAAGACAATGGAAAACGCATTATTTTCAAGAACAATGTTAAAATGATCATCAAAAGGCCTATCTCACGCGGCGTGAAACCGCCTCCAACAAATTAGAGCAATGCTTATGAAAACCTTCCGCACATTTTTTATCCTTCTTCCCGCCCTCTTGATCTCGGCATTCCTATTTGCGGCCCCCGCAAGCGCGCAGGTGTCTGGTAAAGCCTTTGAAGGGTTTCAGGGAAATTCAAAAGACCCAATCCAGATTGAAGCGGATGAACTGGAGGTATTGGATGCACAAAGCAAAGCCATTTTCAGCGGCAATGTAAAAGTTCGCCAGGGCACCAGCCTGATCACCACGAGCAAACTCACAGTGCTTTATTCAAAAAGTGGCACCGGGGGCCAGGGCGACATTGAAAAGCTCGTCATGAGTGGGGGCCTGATTGTGACTTCGAAAGAAAACACCGTAACCGCCAAGGATGGTGTCTATACCGTCAAAACAGAAATTGTTGTGCTTACCGGTAAGGTGGTTATCTCCCAGGGCAAAAATATTGCAAAGGGCGACAAGCTGATTGCAAATTTGAAAACCAATACAGCAAATTTGAGCGGCGGCCGGGTGGGTGCAATTTTCACCCCCGGTTCAGCCGAAAAGAAGAATTAGAAATAATCAATTGAAACTTTCTTCCCTTATCTCAAAAGCAAAAACTAAGAAAAACCCTGCACCCGATGTGCCCGCCGCTCCGGCTCTGCTCACTGAAGATCAGACAATGCGTCAGCCCCGCTCCCGCGATGGGGTGCTTCTGGCCCGGGGCCTTAAAAAAACCTACAAACAACGCACGGTGGTCAATGGCGCAAGCCTTGGGGTGCGGCGCGGAGAATCCGTTGGCCTGTTAGGGCCTAATGGCGCCGGAAAAACCACCTGCTTTTATATGATCACCGGCCTTGTGCGGCCTGATGCAGGAACAATTGAGCTTGATGGCCATGACGTAACCAAAATGCCAATGTATCGCCGGGCGCGCCTCGGTATTGGTTATCTTCCCCAGGAAGCTTCAATCTTTCGCGGCCTTAGCGTTGAAGACAACATTAAGGCGGTTCTTGAAGTGGTTGAAAAGAGCCGAAAAGAACGCAAGCGCCAACTAGATTCCCTGCTTGATGAATTTAAGATTTCCCACCTGCGCAAGTCCCCTTCCATTTCCCTTTCCGGTGGAGAGCGAAGAAGATTGGAGATTGCCCGCTCCCTCGCCTCCCGCCCGGCGTTCATGCTTCTCGACGAACCCTTTGCCGGCGTCGACCCCATCGCGGTTGGCGATATTCAAGACCTGGTGCGCCATCTCACCCAACGCGGAATTGGTGTTTTAATTACCGACCACAATGTGCGAGAAACCCTGGGCCTGATTGACCGCGCCTACATTATTGCATCCGGCGAAGTACTGACCCACGGACGGCCGCAAGAAATCGTTAACAATCCCGACGTTCGCCGCCTTTATTTGGGTGATCAGTTTACCCTTTAAGCAGGCTTGTTTGGTAAGCTTCGGTGATCTTAACATCCGTACTCAATTAAGAAAGGTTCAAGCTTATGCGCATTCAGCAAAAACTCTCGCTGCGTCAAAGCCAGGGCCTGGTGATGACACCTCAGTTGAGCCAATCAATCAAACTCCTGACCCTGTCGAATATTGAGCTTTCGGCTTTTGTTGAAGAGGAAATTGAGCGCAATCCATTTCTTGAACGGGATAAACGCACCGATGGAGCGAGTACGGAAAAAAGGGCCGCAGACGAACAGCCACAACAAGCGCCTGAAACTGCCCCTTCTCCAACCGATAACTCCACCCGTATTAGCACCGGAGGCCTGCAACTATCGCAAAACAACTCCTCCCACGATCAGCAGATAGCTGATTACACCGCAAACCAGGTTAATCTTCGCGATCATCTCATGGGACAATTGGCCATTGCCGGGGTGTCACCCGAATTAAGCCTCATCACCACCGATATGATTGATAATCTGGATGACGCCGGTTATTTGCGCTCAAGCATAAACTCCATTTCAACACGCCTTAGCTGCTCTGTTCAACAGACATCAAAGGCTCTGGCTTTGTTACAAAGTTTTGAGCCCACCGGAATTGGTGCCCGGGATTTGGCTGAATGCCTGCGCCTCCAATTGCGTGACAAAGATCATTTGGACCCGGCAATGGCCCAGGTGGTGGACAATCTTGATTTGCTGGCCAAACGGGATTTTGCCAGTTTGAAAACCATCACAGGCCTCGACATGGAAGACCTCCATGATGTGCTGGTTGAAATTCAAACCCTGGACCCAAAACCTGGTACTATATTCGAAACCAACCCGATCCAGCATGTGGTGCCGGATGTGTTTGTCCGTGAAGCGCCCGACGGTTCGTGGTTGATTGAGCTAAACAGCGAGACCCTGCCCCGTGTTCTGGTGAACAATAATTACATTACCGAAGTGGGTGAAAGCCTGAAGGATGACACCAGCAAAGAGTTCGTTGCCCAGTGCCTGCAAACCGCCAACTGGCTTACCAAAAGCCTGGATCAACGCGCCCAGACTATTTTGAAAGTTGCCAGGGAAATTGTGAAAATGCAGGACAATTTTCTCGTTAAAGGAGTGAACCACCTGCGTCCGCTTACGTTGAAAATGGTGGCCGACGAAATTGAGATGCACGAATCCTCCGTCAGCCGGGTTACTTCCAACAAATACATGATGACCCCACGCGGCCTGTTCGAGTTGAAATATTTTTTCACCACCAGCATCAACAGCCTCGATGGTGAAGAAAGCCACTCATCCGAATCTGTTCGAGCGCAAATAAAAGCCCTGATCAACGAAGAAACAGCCAAAACGGTTCTGAGCGACGATGCGATTGTCAAAGCGTTAAAACTATCCGGTATCGACATTGCGCGCCGAACAATCGCCAAATACCGGGATACCATGCACATCCCCTCGTCGGTCCAGCGTCGTCGCGAAAAACGGGTGCAGGAACAAGCAGCAGATCAAAATTTCTAACACGGCTGAAATGTATTAAAAAACTACGTTGACATTGCCATCAACCATCAATACCTAAGCCATCGAACCATGTGCACGATGTGAAAATCGCACCTATTCGCCGCTCGAATTTCTTCTTTGTCAAGCTTTCTTCGACCCGCAACACCATTGTAGACTTATCAAACAAAACGACTTGTTCGACATTCCTGGCAATTTGTCAGGCATCACCACCGGTAAAACCATGAAGGATGGAAGCCTATGTCACTCCGTATCTCCGGCAAACACATGGATATTGGCGAAAGCCTTAAGGGCCGGATTGAAGGACGTATCCACGACGCCGTTGAAAAATATTTTGGTAACGGGTTTAGCGGTCGCGTAAACATGGAAAAACAAGGTTCGCAATTTACTACAGATTGCCTGCTGCATCTTGATTCCGGCGTTACCCTGCAAGCCAGCGCCCGTGAGGCAGACCCCCACGCCAGCTTTGATAAAGCAGCCGAGCGAATTGAAAAGCGTTTGCGCCGCTATACAAATAAACTCAAAGACCACAAAAACGCCAATAGTGGCGAAGGCCATGCGGCAGCTTATGCGGTAATGTCCACCCCCGCCGAAGATGAAGATGTTGATGAAGATTTTGCACCCCTGGTGGTGGCAGAAAGCTCTATGACCGTGCGCACCCAAACGGTCGCCATGGCGGTGATGCAATTGGAACTCATGGATCAACCGGTGAATGTCTTCAAAAATGCGGCTAATGGAGAAGTAAACGTCGTCTATCGCCGCACTGACGGCAACATCGGATGGGTTGATCCATCCTCCACTCCGACAACCAGCTAAGACTTGCAACGAACCAATAACCGAAACTCAAATAACCTGCCTAGGCAAGAGGCGTTCTATGGAACTTAACGATATCATCTCACCAGACAGCATTCTGGCAAATCTTAAACCCAACTCCAAAAAGCAACTGCTTCAGGAATTGGCCGACGTTGGTGCAGCCCGAATAGGCATGGAACCGCCTGCCGTTTTTGAAACGCTACTGGAACGTGAACGCCTGGGATCCACCGGAGTTGGCAACGGTGTTGCTATCCCCCATGGGAAAATTGCCGGAATCAAAAAAATTGTCGGCGTGTTCGCCCAGCTCTCAAAACCTGTAGAGTTCGACGCGATGGATGATCAATCGGTGGATATTGTGTTTATGTTGCTGGCACCAGAAGGTTCCGGCGCCGATCACCTCAAGGCTCTCTCAAAGATTGCCCGTGTTCTACGTGATCAATCCGTACTGACCAGCATTCGCAACACCACGGATTCTGAAGTAATTTACAGCCTGCTGACCGCCGACCAAAACGCTAGCGCGGCTTAAGCCAATCGCTGAAATTCAAATTTATTGCAAATGGACGGTAAGTAAATCCATCTCTTCGGCGTTGCTTATCAGATCGGATTTTTCATCTGCAACAGCAATAGGCTGGCCATCTGCGCCAAACAGCGCCCACAAATCCAAACCTTCCGGTAATTCCGGACCGTCGGGAAACCGCGCATTCATGTCTTCGCTTTTAACCGGCCGCATATAGGCCAATGCATTTATACCAAAAGACTCAAATTCAATCGGCGAGCCAAACAGTTTCACAATATTTTGTGCCATACCAGCCACCATTTCCAAAACAGGATATTTAACCAAACATGGTGGATGACGCCTCAATATTCAAGGGCTATCCCCTAAAGCGTAACTTCAGGTTTACCGCTTTGATGTCTTCAATCGTGGCATTAACACCCGCCAGGTTTGCCCTGAGACTTAATGCATCTATACGCCCGCGAATACGCGCCGGTACCAACTCTTCTTCAAATTCAGCATCACTAGCTCTTGAATTCCGTGTCGCTTCATTAAGTGCTTTTTGCAACTGCGCCCGTTGCTGGTACAATCCCGACAACATGGATTTGTTTGACTTTGCCAGCTCATTAATCCGCCAAAGTGTACCGCTTTCTTCTTCATAGTTTTGTTCAACCCGCGCGTTACGTGAAATTCGTTCCAACTCCTGTCGACGCCGCGAAAAAGCCCCCAGACGAATTGAAAGATTTATTTTCCCGGTCACTCCGCTGGATCTGCCTGTAATCGGACGCACCAATGGTGTTCCGTTCTGGTCAATAACATTGTAATTAATGCTGCCACGAATTTTAATCGCATCCACCGTCCGCATACGTTCTTCTATGTCATAAATACGCCGGTCTGCGGTGATCAGATTTTGATCTAAATCTTTGAAATTTTTGTTCAAAATACGATCCACAATCTCGCGACGGCTGGCTTCCGATCTGGCTTTTGCTTCCTCCAGTCTCGCTTGGCTTAAATGTTGGCGTAATATTGCTGCCCGCGACCCGGTGATTATTCCGTTATTTACGGCATTGTTGATTGACCGTTTGATTTTTGAAAATTCCCCGCGGCCACTGCCCAATATCCGTGCTTTAGCAAGATACCCTGCCCGTGTTGAAGCCTGCGAGGAAGTGACCAGCAATTGAGACAATTTGAGTGTGACAACGTTCCGATAGCAACGGGCCAGCGCAAGTTCTTCTTTCAAATTTGCCCGCTTCAGATCGATGAAATCAAAGCTTGCACCAATACCAAAATCCTTGTCGGTCGTAACATTTCCTGACAGGGTGGGGGAGCGAAGAATTTCAGTCTCAATTCCCGTATCCGCCAAAATCCGGCGACACCGGGCCGACACCACATTTTCGATCTGAGCCGTGCTCATGCGGAATTCGCTGTTGGGCCGAAAGGCCTGGCGTAGGGCATCACGATTGGTTCGCGCAAACAAACGTTTTTTAGAACCACCGTTGGAACGGGAAGCTCTATAAGCATTTTGCGAAGTGGACGTTTTTTCGGATATTTCCCTAGCGGATTTAACCTTCGGAGCAGATTTGTATGCTGATGTTGTTCGTTTTTTGCGAGGGGCTCCAGAATAAGAGGCCGTATAGCGGGGTTGTTTCGCCTTAGAAGAAGAAGCTGGAGAAGAGGTATTTTGAGAGGTATCTGTTTGCGCGAGGTTCAATCCTGTGCCACCAAAATTGCTAGAAGTGCACGCACTCAGCACCAATGCTGAAAGCGTTAAAACCCCCAGCATTTGAGCCTTCATAGAACGCTTGCGAGTAAGCGCTTCCCTACCCTTACCAGCAGCGTTTTTATGGTAAAAAACGCGTGACACTAACATCAATACTACTCTGAAATGAACTACTGAACTAAACTGAACGAACGCAATACGTTTCAAGGGTAGCAAAAAATTACCGCCGACCACAACAATAGCTGCCAATTTATCTTTGGATAACATTAGATTACTAGAAACCAAGGGGTGGACGACCGGCGTGAATCAGGTCTTCTTTTGCAAATTTCGGGTTGCTGAATTTGGCTTCAACAAAAGTGCCGCGCAAAGGCTTACCGTACAAGGGATGAACCCCTGCTGTTTCGCCATCCACTTTTGCACCCACTTCACCAACTTTCGAGCACCAAACGATAGTCACCGCGCAACGATAAAGCGGCTGACCCTCATAGACATTTTCAGCATTTGCATAGGGCACGAATAAAACTGTAACCGGCGTTTTGATAGCGCGTGCCATGGGCGTTGCCTCCAGCGAAGCAATATTAGTAGAAATCAATTCAAGTGAGTTATTCAGCCTAGCCAAACGTTTTTCCGCAGCTTCCACCTCTAATTTTGACTTAGCAATCATGTTTTTCGCTTGTATCGCTTCCCGTGCTAAATAAGCCAACTCCGAACTGGGAGACGATATAACCAGAATATTTGGTTGATCCACTTCCCTCAGCAGCGAATTCAAGAAGACCAGCCGCCCCTCAACCCTGCGCTGCTCCAGTTTTTTCAATGAAATATCATTTTCAAGTGCCGCAATGCGGTGTATCGTTTCCAACAGCGCCAGGGTACCACTGTTCAAAGATTTTCTCGTAATCAGGCGTTTTTTGTATGCGTCTTTGAGGTTCGTGGCGAATTTGTTTTTACCATTAAGTTTCTCAAAATCGCTAATGACCTGTTTGAATCGGGAAATCTGCAAATCAATTGTTTTCTGCTCTTCATTTTGCAACACAATTTCAGATTCGATCGTCCGCCTGTTCAAAACAAGCTGCAACTCGCCATCCCTCGTGTCCAGTAAAGCGGATTCTTTTTCCACTGTTGCAATTGTCAGTTTTTGACGAATATCATTTCGCCGAAGGTTCATCGAAGACAAATCGCGTTCAATCTTTTCAACAAGCTTGTGCCCCCTGGACAACTCAAACGGCATCGACCAACTGCTTGATCCCATGAAGAAAACAATCATCGCCCCATAGGCGATAAATGTCAGGAACAGCGCGGAGAGAACTATGATAGCCAATTTTTTGTACACAAAACTAGCCAGCGGAACGAAGTGTCTCCATATCCCCTGATCAAGTTTTTGAATCTTGGAAACCGACGTTTCAAAACCTTCGGCAACCAGAGGTTTCTCGCTCTCAATCACTTGAGCGCGTGGTTCATCAAGCGCAGATTCGCTCGGTTTTTCGCTCGTATTTTCGGGAGCCACTTCCTTAGCCTCTATAACAGGCTTTTCTTTTATTGGCTCAACGACGGGATGTTCGACAACGTCCTCTATCGCATTTTCAATATCCGAAATAAGTTGCGATTCAACAATAATCGAAATCAATTGTTTGGGGTCAACCGGGTGTTGCAAAACGCAGTTTACGCCTAGCAATCCTTCGAACATTTCCACTTGTTCAGCATTACTGATAACCGCAAGCGTGTTTGCGGCGTCCAAGGTGGTCAGCGCCACAACATTTAGCGGACTGGCATTTTCCACATCCCGCGCATCAACAACCACACAATCATATTTTTGAGTTTTTACCTGCTCCGCCATGTACTCCACAGCGAGTTGAATGGTATCAACATGCTCGTGTTTTACTGCTTCATCCTTACGGCGAAATAGACTGGAAACATTCGCAAGTTTTTCACCCACGAACAGCACCCGGATCGGATCGGCATCAGCCCGCCTGTCCACCAGCGTAAGATAAGGTATCGCACTCATGCCGCTGCCTCGTTTTGCCTAAGTCTTTCAATTTCTGGATTAATTCCGGCCGTAATGCCTGCATTGTCGGATTTACCGCCACCGCGGGTTTCCCACGATGTTGTGCCCAAAGTGAACAAACCAAGGGGTGTCATGGTGAGATAAACAACCGGGAATACAGCCGCCATGGCGAAAAACCACAATCCGGATGTTTGGGCGAATTCCGGCAACGAGCGCTTGTTCAATTCATACGCCACCGCAAATATTGTCACCAGAATACCGTGCCAGATCATCGGCATTACAAATTGCATCTCGAACATTTTTGCCAATAAAAACAATGGGTAAAAGAACAGTAATGCACCCATGGAGATGTAGTGGATCAGCACGAACAGATTGAATTTGTTCAAGTGCGGAACCGCTGTAATCAGATCAATCATGTTGGACCGGCGCCAACGAAGCTGCTGATTCAAATAGGCCGACATATTGGTCGGGGCTTTGGTATAGCAGCGCGCAGTAAAACAAAGACGCGTCTTATATCCCCGCTCCACAATTTTACGGGTGAGAAACCGGTCCTCGCCATATTTTACTTCATCGCCCAAAAAGGTGCGGCTTTCCACATCCTTATCAACCGCAAGCATGGCTTCGCGCTTATACAGAGTCAGACAACCAGACAGGCACATCACATGATTATAGGCGTTTTCAACATTTTTCAAAAATTGGTACCCGACCCAGTATTTTACCGCCTGCATACGGGTAAGCCAGGTATCGTTGGCGTTGGAGACAAAAACACATCCCCCCACCGCATCAGCGCCGGTGGAATACATATGGCGGGTTAATTCCCGCACCACATTGGGTTCCACGATCACATCACTGTCCACCGACATGATCAAATCGCTATCGAGATTTAATACGGCATTCTTGATACCAAGGCGTTTGCCCATATTGTGTTTGTTTTGAATAAGCCGCATCCACGGATAGCGTCGGCAAGCTTCCTGCAGGTGTTCCAGGGTATCGTCTGTGGAACAGTCGTCTATAAACACGACCTGCAATTTATCACGCGGATAATCCAGGGCATCTAAAGACGCCGCCGTTTGCAAAACACTTTCCCCTTCGCAAAACACCGGCACCACAATAGACACGCTTGGCCATTCTTTCGGGTCCCTGTTGAAATCAACCTTCGTGCGCCGATCAACTACGCGCAACAGTGAGCCGTACACATACCGGTTCGTAAATACGACCAGCACGAGCAGCCCGAACAACCATTCAATGGTTACTATCGCTTGCATAAAATGCGCCTTTTAATATGTGCACGGATTTTCCGCACTCATTTATACCTTCAAGGAAACCCAACCGAGCCGCCCCAACTCATCGACCATATAAGAATGACAGGGCTGTTACATTCGTTAACGGAAATGGAGAAACTCGGTTTTAACGAATGATTTAACCACCTGTTAAGGCTGTTCTTTCAATCAAAGTTACCAGCCTGTGAATTTTAACCGCCATACTTGCCAGTGTTCATTAATCACTAACCATATGAACACGAACCCAAAAACGCTTACTATTCTTCAAGCCTTCCCGGCTCATAATCACCCAAATCTCAAGGGGCACTAGAACGACCGGGCAAAATGAACTTTTCAATAAAGCAAACCGACAGCGCTATTACAAAGCCAGCCCATGGTGGGTCTTCAACAGCAAATTTGAAGTTGCTGAGGGAAGAACCCGTTGCTTTGCCCGATCCGGCAACCGCACGGGTTGCTGTTGTGGGTCTTGGATATGTCGGTCTCCCGCTGATTTGCGGATTTTCAAAAAACAGCCGTTCAATCGGTCTCGACATTGATGCCAATAAAATCGAAGAGCTAAAGAACAATATTGACCACACTGGCGAAGTAACAACAGTGGAACTCGCGGACGCGGATGCGGAATACACAACCGATGCAGCCTCCCTGAAAGACGCGGATGCCATTTTGGTTTGTGTACCAACACCGGTAAACAGCCGTAACCGGCCCGATTACACCCCCCTGCTTTCCGCATCCCGCTCCATTGGAGCTAATATGAAAAAGGGCTGCGTTGTTATTTATGAATCGACGGTCGACCCCGGTACAACGGAAGACAAATGCCTGCCAATTCTGGAAGAAATGTCCGGATTGAAAGAAGGCATCGACTTTTATCTGGGCTATTCTCCGGAACGAATAAACCCGGCGGATCCAACAAGAAAACTGGCCGACATCAAAAAAATTGTCGCAGGAACCTCCCCCGCAGTCACAGAATTCCTGGTTAAGCTTTACAGCCGTGTCGTTCATGCGGGGCTGTTTCCCGCTGCAAATATTCGGGTTGCTGAGGCCGCAAAAATTCTCGAAAACACCCAGCGCGATGTAAACATAGCTTTGATGAATGAATTGATGATGTTGTACGATAAAATGGGCATCAGGGCGAGTGATGTGATCGCGGCCGCCAGTTCAAAGTGGAATTTTCACCATTATCGCCCGGGCATGGTGGGTGGCCATTGCATCGCCGTTGATCCGTA
The DNA here is from genome assembly GCA_003233475.1 of Ahrensia sp. The sequence goes on along the minus strand of QILU01000105.1, from coordinate 2,842 downwards.
TTATCTGGTGGATGCAGGACGCCGCCATGGGCTTTCCATGGAACTTGTCGCCTCCGGGCGCTCGGTAAACGAACAAACCCCCTATTTCCTGGCGGAAAAGCTTGAGGAATTGTTTGAATCCAAGGGCCAGGACCTTACCGGGAAACGTGTGTTGGTATTGGGTCGTTCTTTCAAAGAGGACTGCCCCGACACCCGCAATTCTAAAACATTCAAATTGATGGATTATCTTTGGGCACAAGGGGCCGAGGTTTATAATTTTGACCCAATTGCCGAAGAAGGGCATGCCGAAGGCGGGCGAGGCACCACGATCATTGATGACCCCTTCGATGGCGGTGCCTATCACGCCATCATTCTAACCCTTGGGCACTCCGTGTTTCGTGAACAACTCGATCTTGAAACCATAACGTCTCTGGTTCCCAAAGGCGCACCGTTGATCGACATGCGGGGCTTGTACGATTGTGAAGAAGTCCACGACCACTTCACCTATTGGCGGCCTTAAAACAACCCGCCATCCCCAGCTCCCCAGACAACAGTCTCTACGGTCCGGTTCAACCCGTCCTGGAAAGAATTAGGCCTGAGAAGCAACTCTGGGCTCATTATATTGACACGTTTTCCGTGACATTGTGTAGTTGACATCTGCGTAACAAACGACTGATCAGTGGAAAAAAACATGGCGTCCTTTGAGTGGCTCGACCAACAATACCGACCCTGGAAATATTTTAAGGAAGTCGTGGACGTTGAGCAGATAATGCAAAACTGGGAGCAAATGAGTGCGTCCTATCTCAAGCGCGCGAATATAGAGCGTAACATCTCTTACGGTGCTTCTGCGCGCGAGCGGTTGGACTTTTTTAAGCCTGCAAATGTAGGTGCACCGGTACTCATATATATCCATGGTGGTTATTGGCAGTCACTTGACAAGGACATATATGCGTTCTCACTCGAGCCCCTGGTGTCGGCGGGTGCCCTGGTGGCATCGATCAATTATACATTCTGTCCTGAAGTCACATTGGATGTCCTGGTTAATCAGGTGCGCACCGCCTGTGCCTGGGTTTGGGAAAACGCTCGGGACTTTGGAGGGGATCCGCAACGCCTGCACGTAACCGGACATTCGGCTGGCGGGCATCTGGCCGCTATGCTGGCGGCCACCGATTGGCCAAAATTTCAGAGCGGATTGCCGCGCGATATGATCAGCAGTATAATTCCTGTCAGCGGCCTGTTCGATCTTGAACCCTTGAGATTGTGTTCAGTAAACGACGGTATGAATATGGATGTTGAAACAGCCAGACACAACAGCCCGCAGTTCATGACACCAGGTACGGCTCTGCCAGTCAGTGTTGTAGTAGGCGGAGGAGAGACCGATGAGTTCAGGCGGCAATCGCGAGAATTTGCGGACTCCTGGCAAACAAGCGCAGGTTCAATTGAATATATTGAGACACCGGGACACCACCACTTTGCGGTGATCGAAGCAATGACTGAGTCAGACAATCAGTTGACGGCCACCATACTTCGACATTTGGGGTTGTAGGAACAACAACAAAGTACATTCGCATCTGCCAGTCATCAGGAAATTTATGTCAACTGCAACTGCAGAGAACACATTTCTGTCAACATTATTGACCATATAGTTATTTACCGTACACAATGCTTAATTGATACAATGAATAAGGAAAACTTGATGAAATTCACCAAACCAGTGATTGCCACAGCCATGTTAAGCCTTGTTGCAACAGCTTCATTTGCTGACGAAATGCCGACCGAGAACAAGGGGATCAAAGGGGCCCCGCTCCATTTACAGGCTCTTCAGCAACAAATTCCCGCAATGGCTGGATATGTATTGCGTTCGCGCCAAGTTACACTTGCTCCCGGCGGTTCGGTAGCAAAACATTCCCACGCTGAACGTCCGGGGTTTCTCTATGTTTTGGAAGGGGAATTGACCGAATATAAAGGCAATTCTGTCCGAATCGTACGCCCGGGAGAATCATGGACTGAAGCGGTCGGTACAGTTCACGGAGTGAAAAACAACACCGACAAACCAGCCGTGGCGGTTGTAATTGATATTGTTAAAGAAGAATAACTGTATCAGTTCAGATAATATCTGACACCGCTACCTTTCCAGTAAGAATTGAAATTATATTACAGTGGCAAACCCTGGAACCACCTCTTCCTGGCAAGGAGTTTGGTCACTTCAAATTGCAAATTTTGTACTCACTGGTGCGAATAATAAAATCAACCCCTAAACCGTCACCTTCTTCTCCAGTCGGCGGCGGTGCAAAATTGGTTCGGTATATCCACTCGGCTGGTTCCGCCCTTCCATCACCAGTTCCAAGGCTGCCTTGAATGCTATCGAGGTATCCCAGTTCCCGTCCATTGGCTCATACAGCGGATCATCGGCATTTTGCCCATCCACCACCTTCGCCATCTTTTTCATCGCGGCTAATATTTGCGCTTCATCCACAATTTGCCATATGCTGGCTTGAAATACGTAAAGTTGCCCGGTCTTCCATCAATCCCACATCATTGATATCCGGTACTTTCGAACACCCTACCCCCTGGTCTATCCAGCGCACCACGTATCCCAAAATACCCTGCGCGTTGTTATCCAGCTCATTTTGTATATCCTGTTCCGTCCAATTGGGCCGCTTTGCCACCGGAATTGACAAAATATCATTCAAACTGGCCCGCCCGCGCTTTTTAATTCCGTCCTGTTCCTTAAATACATCCACCAGATGATAATGAGTGGCGTGAAGGGTAGCGGCTGTCGGACTTGGCACCCATGAAGTGTTAGCGCCGGCTTTAAGATGATCAATCTTTTGCTCCAGCATATCTGCCATCAAATCCGGCA
>QILU01000225.1 GCA_003233475.1 Ahrensia sp. | reverse complement strand
GCCGTCCAAGAGTCGGTTGGGTCAGCCCCAGCACCCGCGCCGCAGCCGACAGGGAGCCTTCCTCAACGGTCGCCAAAAAGGCGCGAGCCTGATTCCAGTCGAATGTGTCCAATTTCCAATCCATGCATAAACGTATATCGATTGAACGAAATTTGGCAATTTATATTGCCTAAACGCATATATATAAGTTCAGAGCAAAGGAGAGAAATTATGCGAAATGCAGCGGAGTTTTGGGGCGGCAAAATACGCCAAATCTACGATTAAGGACATGGAATCCTACAACTTTACCTTGGAGCGCACAAAGAGCTATCTCAAAGCAGACGACAATGTTTTAGAGGTTGGATGTGGCACAGGATCAACCGCCCTATTGCTTGCCGAGAGTGTTCGCCAGATTACGGCCAGTGACATATCCATTGGCATGATCAGCATCGGATCAGGCAAGGCTCAGGAGCAGAACATCTCCAATGTGAAATTTGTTACCGCCGGGTTATTCGATAGCGCTATTGAGAACGGTCCCTTTGATGTTGTTCTTGCATTTAACATTCTGCATCTGGTTGATGATTTACCAAGGGCAATTCAGCGGATCAATGGATTGCTAAGATCAGATGGCCTATTTATTTCCAAAACAATTTGCGGATCAGGCTCAGGAATGCCGCTCAAACTGCGTATCATGAAACTGGTATTGCCGCTTATGCAATTGATAGGCAAAGCGCCCTATGTGAATTTCATGAAAATCACCGCGCTTGAAGAGACCATTTCAACGGAAGGCTTCAAAATCATCGAAACCGGAAATTATCCTGCATCGCCCCCAAGTCGTTATGTGGTTGCGCAGAAGGTTTGAGGTGATGCGATAGGTTTCACTCTGCCAAAAAACAGGCAACTCGGTTTTTACCAACCCTTCGCATTTGCGGCCGTTCGGCTTTGCATTTTGCAACTGCCAATGGACAGCGCGGATGATAGGCGCAGCCTGTGGGAGGATTGATCGGGTCGGGAATTTCGCCCATTGGTGGCTCGACCTTGCGGCCAAAACCATCAAGTTTCGGTGCGGCATCGATCAGCATCTTTGTGTAGGGATGTTTGGGGTTGGCAAATAATTCATCGCGGGGTGCTTCCTCGATCAGCCGCCCAAGATAAAGCACACCGATCTTGTCGGCCATGTGCTGCACAATAGTCAGGTCATGGCTGATAAGCAGGTAAGTGAGGCCCAAATTCTCTTGCAGATCGCTCATTAAATTCAACACCTGCGCCTGTACTGAAACGTCCAGCGCCGATGTCGGTTCATCGCAAACGATCAGTTTGGGTTCGGAAGCAAGGGCTCGGGCGATGCAGATACGCTGGCGTTGACCACCAGAAAACTCGTGTGGATATTTCATCGCATCTGCGGCCGACAATCCAACCTGCTCCAGCAACCGCTCGGCCAGTCCTTCGCCATCGCCGCCGCGCGCCTCCACCGGTTCAACAATAATATCGCGCACCCGCCAGCGCGGATTAAGGCTGGCGTATGGGTCTTGAAAAATCATCTGCACGCCAACTCGTGTGGCCTCTATCTTAGCGGCATCTGTCTCTTTGAATAAATCGACACCATTGATTTCCACTGACCCTTCGCTTGGAGGCAGGAGGCCAACGATGATTTTTCCGATGGTGGATTTCCCCGATCCACTCTCGCCCACCAGCGCGTAGATGCTCTTCTCTTCAATTTCAAAACTGACATCCGACACCGCATGCAGGAGTGCCTTGGGCTGGCGTTCAATCAACCGATTAAGCAAGGGGGCTGAAACGTCAAAAATTCGCGTTAGATTCTTTATAACAACAAGTGCGCTCACGAAACGGTCTCCCTGGGAGGCTTGACCTTGGTGAACCAGCAGGCAGCCCGCCCGCCGCAGGTCTTTAAGTTGGGCCTCGGTTCTGTTGTGCAGCGTTCTTCAACCTGCGGACAACGGGGATGAAAGGCACAGCCTTGCGGCAAATTATCAAGGCGAGGCATGGCACCAGGAATTTGATTGAGACGCCTTTGGCCTTTTGCGGCCAGCGGTGTCGAGGCCATCAGACCGGCAGTATAAGGATGAGCCGGCTTTGTCAGAACCTCGCGCACCGGCCCAAGTTCAGCCAGTCGTCCCGCATACATCACGGCCACTTGGTCGGCAGTTTCAGCAATCACCCCCATGTCGTGAGTGATCAGCATAATCGCAGTTCCCCGCTCTTCGCAGAGGCGTTTTAGCAGGGCAATAATCTGCGCCTGTACCGAAACATCAAGCGCGGTTGTTGGCTCATCTGCAATCACCAGCGACGGCTCCGCACAAAGGGCAAGGGCGATCACCACCCGCTGACGCATGCCGCCGGAGAACTCATGGGGGTAACTGTCGATGCGGCGCGCGGCGGCAGGAATACCAACCTCCTCAAGCGCTGCGATGGCACGTTCAGCCGCTTCTTGTTTTGAGACCGGTAAATGTTCGAGAATGGTTTCGCGCAACTGATCACCAATCGGTATTAGCGGGTTTAATGAAGTCAGCGGGTCTTGAAACACCATGCCGATTTCCTTGCCGCGTAATTGCCGCATGGCTTCTTTTGGCAGATTGTCGATGCGTTGACCGTTCAACCAGATTTCGCCGCCGACGATGTGTGCGGGACGATCCAGCAGACCGATTACCGCATTGCCGGTCATCGATTTCCCTGCACCGCTTTCACCGACAACACCAAGTATCTTCCCGGCAGGAATGTCGAAAGAAACGGCATCAACCGGGCACAATATTGAATTGCGCAGGGGAATTTCAACCCGCAGGCCGCGCACGCTTAAAACATTAGCCACCATCAGCGCAGCCTCGGATTCAACACATCACGCAGCCAGTCCCCCAGCAAATTAACCGAAAGAGCCAGCGCCAAAAGGGTGACAGAGGGAAACAGAATGATCCACCATTCGCCGGAAAACAGGAAGCCCTGACCAATACGGATCAGTGTGCCAAGCGAGGGCTGGGTGGGTGGCGCACCAACGCCAAGGAATGAAAGCGTCGCCTCAGCAATGATCGCCAGCGCCAATGAAATGGTGGCAATAACCAATACCGGTCCCAGCACATTGGGCAGAATATGACGCAACATAATGCCAAGGGGTTTGCGGCCATTCAACCGCGCTGCCTGGACATATTCCTTGTTTTTTTCAACCAGCGTTGCCCCGCGCACAACACGGGCAAATTGCACCCATTCAGACAGACCAATGGCAAGGATAAGCACCCAGATAGCCATTTGGTCGCGCAGGTGTAGCGGCGTGAAGCCCTTGGCAATTCCGAAAATCAGCATGGCCACCAAAATGCCCGGGAAGGTCAATTGCACATCGGCAATGCGCATGATGATGGTGCCAGTCCAGCCCCCAGCATATCCCGCAATCAACCCAAGTGTTACGCCTAGAATCATGGCGAATGTCACGGCGGCAAATCCGACAAATAGTGAAATTCGCATGCCGTATAATATGGTCGAATAAATATCGCGCCCCTGATCGTCAGTTCCCAGCACGAACGTCTCTCCGGTGAATTGATTGGGTTGCATGGGCGTTGAAAACCCGTTCATCAGATTAAGTGTTCCCGGATCAAACGGTGTGTGGGGTGCAATAAGCGGTGCGGCAAGAGCTGCCAATATCAATATTGCCGCAACAAGAAATGAGATAATCGCCACCGGCGAGCGGCGAAACGACCACATGAAATCTGAGTTCCAGGCGTGTTTGATTGCCTTTGCCATCAACCCTTAACCTTCGAACTGCTGGCACTCAAACGCGGGTCGATGGCAAAATAAAGCAGATCTACGATCAAATTGATGGCGACAAACATCACCGAAATTAGCATCAGATAGGCGGCCATAACCGGGATATCGACAAATTGTATGGAATTGATGAAAAGCAACCCAACCCCCGGCCACTGGAAAACGGTTTCGGTAATAATGGCAAAGGCGATAATCGAACCCAGTTGCAATCCAGTAATGGTGATCACCGGGATCAGCGTGTTCTTTAATGCATGGCGAAAGTGAACGACCCTGTCGCTAAGACCGCGGGCCCGGGCAAAGCGGATATATTCCTGGCGCAATACCTCCAGCATTTCTGAGCGAACGAGACGCATGATCAGTGTCATCTGGTAAAGCCCAAGGGTGATCGAGGGCAAGATCAGCGCTTTTAATCCGGATTCAGTCAAGAACCCGGTGCGCCACCAGCCCAGCTCAACAACATCACCGCGCCCGAAGGAAGGCAGCCAATTCAGCTCGACCGAAAACAGATAGATAAGCAGAATGCCGATCAGGAAAGTTGGCAATGAGACCCCGACTAAAGACAGAGTCATGATGGTGCTGGCCGCCCACCCATCGCGGCGAATTGCGGTAAATACCCCAAGGGCAAAGCCAAATACAATTGCCAAAATGGCTGAGACCGCAGCAAGTTCCAGCGTTGCGGGCAGGCGCTCTGCAATGATGCCGGAAACGGCCCGACCTTGCCGATAACTGACACCAAAATTACCTTGAACCGCACCGCGCAGGAATTTTAAATATTGCACCGGGAAAGGCTGGTCGAGGCCAAGGTCTCCGCGCAGGCGCTCAATATCGGCATCCGTGCGCTCCTGACCCAGCATGTTGTCCACCGGATCGCCAACAAAGCGGAACATGGAAAATGCCACCAGACCGACAATCAGCAGGACAACAAATGATTGGAATGTCCTTCTGATAGTGAAGGCAAGCATGGTGGATTATCCCGGTAAGAGCCCCCGGCGACAAGGTTCGCCGGGGAAATTCAGGCAGGCGGGAAATTGCTTTCCCGCTTTAAGTCATTTTTTGCGCGTGTATTTATCCCAAAATCGGTATCCACTTTTGGGAGACACGCGTTACTTCTTAATTGTGAAGTATTTGAACTTGGCTGAATCTTCCGGGTCAACAACTGTGCCAACCCTGTCAGACATGCCCCAGTTCAACACCTGGTGATGGATTGGGATATAGAGGATTTCCTCCTGAACCACTTTCCAGATGTCCGCAATCATACCATCCCGCTTGGCAAGATCAGTTTCAGACGACAGCCCTTCAATTATTTTATCCAGATCAGCATTGCTGAAGCGTGTACCATTCCAGGAACCATATTTTTCGCCCTTGGAATGAACCAGGAAGTTGAAGATATACTCTGAATCGTAGGTGGGAACACCCCAGCCCAGTAAGTAAAAATCGGTCTCCAAGTTGTTGATCAGCGGGAAGTGCTGGGCCTTTGGTTTGGCATCAAGCTGCGCTTTGATGCCGATCTTTGCCAGCATTCCAACCGAAGCCTGACAGATCGCTTCATCATTGATGTAGCGGTCATTGGGGCAATCAAAGCGGATTGAAAATCCATCCCCATAGCCAGCATCTTTCATCAGGCTATTGGCTTTGGCGAGGTCGACTGCCGGAACCACATCAAGCTCTTTGGTCCAGCCATTAACAAATGGAGGCATGGTAACGCCAGCTGGAATTGACTGTCCGCGCATCACAACTGTTTTAATGGCTTCACGATCGATTGCGATTTTGATCGCCATGCGCACGCGCTTGTCCGCCAGCGGATTTTTGCCCTCAACGTTATCGGACTTCAAATCCGCATCGCCCTGATTCATGCCGAGAAAGATGACCCGGTTTTGCGGGGCGGTTTTCACCAGCAGGCCCGGCGCATCAGCAACACGCTTCAAATCCTGCACCGGTACATCTTGAATGAAATCCACCTGACCCGAAAGCAGGGCAGCCACACGGGTCGCCTTGTTTTGGATTGGCGTGTAAATGATTTCGGTCACTTCCATTGGGAACTGATCTTTGCCCCAATAGTTGTTGTTTATTTTGAGCACGGTTTTGGCATCCGGCTCGCGGCTGACCAGAATATAGGGCCCTGTGCCATTAGCGTTGCGCGATGCGAATGTATCCTCGCCGCCGGCATAGTTTTGTACTTTTACGGCGTTGTTTGCCTCAGCCCAGGTTTTGTCCATAACGAAGAGATTGGTGAGGTTGGAAGGCATTGTAGGATTGGGGCCGTTGGTGACAATTTCAAAACCGTATTTGCCCTTGGCGCGCACTTCTTTGACCGACGCCAGCAGCTCTTTATAGTCACTGTCTTTTGTCATCGCCCGGTTGAATGAGAATACAACATCTTCACTGTCAAACTCGGAACCATCGTGAAATTTTACACCTTCGCGCAGTTTGAATGACCAGACATTGGGATTATCCTTGCTGGGCGCCCACTCAGTCGCCAGTGCTGGAACAATTTTACCAGTCATGTCGCGTACCAGCAACGTTTCCATAATCTGATGGGCAAGCCCTGAGGTTGGCCCTTCATTTTGTGCATGGGGGTCAAGCGTTAGGGCATCACCAGCACGAGCCCATCGAAGTGTTTCGGCACTTGCCAGGCTGGATGTACCAACAAGCAATACTGCTGTTAAAAGAGCGATTTTGGATTTCATAATTATTCTCCCGGTTAATTCTCGAAAAGATTATGATGTGAATTTTGAACAATAGCAATATTTAGAAAAACTTTTTGACTGAAATTAGAACTTATTGCTGAGCAGATTATGGCTGCAAGAAACCGGCAGCGCCCTAAACCAACACTCATCGCCGAATTTTCCAGCTCCGCAACGCTTACCGGTGGCACCAGTAATTCGTTCAAGGCCACGCCTTCGCGTTCAGCAGCGATATTTTTTTATCGAATGTTCGCATCAATTCTGTATTATGCAATTGATCGAACAAAACCATTCAAGCCAACCAGACAGGAGCCTTCCATGACCGCTTTTTTTGTAGCCACCCCGAAAGTCAAAGACGCCGGAAAATTGCAGGAATATGTAGCAAAAGCAGGTAAAACCACTGCGGCATTTGGCGGGGAATTTGTCATCGGCGGCGCCTTTGAAAATGTTCTTGCGGGAGAATGTGACCACCAAAGAGTGGCGGTTGTGAAGTTTGCCGATATTGAGACACTCAACAACTGGTACAATTCCGCCGAATATCAGGCCTTAATTCCGCTGCGCGACGAAGCCTGCGACATGACACTGGCAACCTATTCGGTACCTTCGTGAGGGGAAATCAGGTTCTGATGATTATTTTTTACTAACTGCTTCGCGTTCCATGCGGCTCGCTGCCTGCCCCGAAATCGCCGGATATATCGTTCGCAACACTTATGCACACGCATAATTGGCTTGGCAGGCTTTACCTTTGGGTGATCATGCCGTTTCATATTCTTGTTGTTGGTTCGAGCTTGAAGACGCTGGCGGCGCGAGATTATTCGAAGGAAAGAGAAAGCGCATGATTCAATCACAAGGTGTTCATCACATCACGCTCAACGGTGCCGACCGACAGACTTCGATAGATTTCTGGCAAGGCATCCTCGGTATGCCGTTTGTCTTTGAGCAACCGAACCTTGATGACCCCAAAACCAATCATCTTTATTTTGATCCGGGTGACGGGCGATTGATCACCATCTTCACCCGCGAAGATTTGGCTCCAGACAAATCGCTACCTCCCAGTGGCGTTGGCAGTCTGCATCACATCGCATTTATTGTTTCGCTGGCCAGCTACACCCAAGCCAAACAAAAGCTCGACGATGCCGGATTTGGCAATTCTGGTGAGGTTGATCGCGGCTTCATGCATTCGCTTTATTTTCGCGAACCGCTCGGGCTGTTGCTGGAACTTGCCTGTTATAAATTCGACCCTCCTGAAGGCTACACCCATGCCCATGTGCTGCACCGCGCCCACAATATTCGTGTGGCCGCCGGGGACTACAACATCGAAGACAAACACCTGAGCGATGCCATTGGGGAGCTGACAAAGGAGCGGGCAGGGGGTCGGTAGATTAGGGCCAGGACTTCATCACACCAGGAGAGAGCTCCTTGCGCGGCCTTTAGATCAGCTTCCAACGACTGTTCCTGCCACCCATTGACAGTATAAAACTATTATTCTAGTTTATACGAATGAATTACCCACCCCATACTGAAATCGCCGATACATTTGCCGCCCTTGGTCATCCCAAACGGATAAAGGTGCTGGAATTATTGCTCGAAAAACTGCCTGGTGACGCGACCTTTGGTGAGGTTCAAAAACACACGGGTATTGCTGCCTCGACGCTCACCCATCATCTACGTGAAATGGAAAACGGCAACATAATCATTCGCCAGCCCCAGGGCACTTCGACCCGACTGACCCTTAATCTGAACCATCTGCAAAACACCCTTGCCGGGCTGATGCAACAATGTTGCAAAAATGAAACTGGAAACATCAATGGCTAAAATTTTAACGCAAACCTTTATAGTAACTCTGACAGGCCTGATGATGACGGTTTATGTCGTCACCCTAGGCATGGAAATGCAGGAGGCAATCCTATCGTTGCTTGCTGTTTTCCTGATCTTATTTGCGGTTGTGCTCGAACGTTTCATCCCTTACCGGACGGACTGGAATGAAAGTCGTGGCGATTTGTCTGGTGATGTTACCTCTATGATTTTCATAGTCGGCATTCTTGATTCTGTGTTGAAATCTGCTACTCCATTTTTGCTGTTAATCGTTCTGGCAGACTGGGCCCAGGGTACGATAAATCTGCCGCTGGGGGTTGAAATTATTGCCGCCGGTCTGCTGATAGAACTGGGTGCCTATATCAGTCACCGACTGCACCACAAGTTAACCTGGCTCTGGTCGCTTCATGCGATGCACCACAGCCCTGAAAGACTATATACCCTCAACAATTTTCGTTTCCATCCCTTAAATTACATCTTGAACCATTTGCTGACTATGGTGCCCGTGGTGTTGCTCGGATTTTCTGTCGAGGCAATTTTAGGATACACCGCCCTCACCCTACCTCTGCTGTTGATGCAGCATTCAAATATCAAATTCAGGTTTGGCTGGATGAATTATATTCTGAATACAAATGAAGTTCATCGCTGGCACCATTCCGCCGCCAGCACCGAAGGCGAATGCAACTTTGGCCGCGCCCTGGTAATTTGGGACCAATTGTTTGGAACATTCCGTTTCCCGGTGGAAAATGAAACCCCGGCCAAAATCGGCCTGTATAAATACAGCCGTAAGATTTACCCCGCCGCCAACCATCTCTGGCGTCAGCTTGCCTACCCGTTTTCATCGCAATGTTGTCGGTGATGCTGGGGTAAGATCAGCGGCTAAAAGCGATGGGCTGGAACGTACTGTATCGATATCGCTCACACCGGCCATATTGAGCGACCAATCAAGGTGTGAGGAATGAATGTCGCTACCATTGGAGTGCTGACAAAGGAGCGGGCGGGGCCTTAGAGTCGTTCAGCGTTTATGGAAACGCTGAACGACTCTAAGTGGCAAGCTTTCTGACGTTGACATTGCACTAGGCTCAACAAGCGAAAGTCCTTTACCCATCGCCAGGGCGCGGCTGATTTCGGTGAGCGAGCGCCCGGATTGCTATTGCCACTGGTTAAAGGCATCCTGCATGGCGGCAAGGGATTTTTGCGGGGTTGAAGATTTTTCAATCACACCCTCGGCAACAAGTCGGGCAATAACATCGCGGGATAAAATAAAACCATCGACGCCCATGAAGCGCAAAAAATACTGGCACGTGTTGCCGCCAAGCCGTGAGCCGCGTTTTTTTAGCATGGCGAGCAATCCGACATAATCGCTCGAAGGCCAGCGAGAGAACGCTGCTCCAGCACCCTCGTATTCATTTACCAAATCAGTAATGAACACAGCATTTTCCTGCACCGCGTGGATTTTGGCACCATAGCGCACAATGCGCTTATCGGAAACCAGACGGTCGAAATCCTCGTCATTGAGCATGGCGCAACGACCGATATCAAACCCTTCAAATGCCGCCTCAAAACCCGGCCACATGCTTTCGACCACCTTTCAGTTGAAGCCTGCCTGAAAAACACATTTTGTCATGCAAGCAAGCCAGCGATCATCGCCAATTTTTTCCAGTTCCGCAATACTTTTTGGCGGCGCCAGCAATTCGTTCAAACCATCACGCCCGCCTTTGCGTTCTCCGGCAATATTAAAAATTTCTTCAAATGTTCGCATCAGTTTTCCTGTCGTTCTACGTAGAGGTTAAAGCTAATAAGTGTGGTTTTCGCTGCCAGCCATAATTCATCTTCGTCGCGAACTGCATGCTCAAACGCATGTATCCGTGTTCACTTGCGTCCATTCAAACCAGTAAACCATATGCGGCTTACCCCGTTGGCGATGAAAAACAATTTGCCCTCGACTGCAAACACAAGTACGGGCATTATTGTGCGGGTTGCTCATACTCACGCTCCTGAAGCCGTTTAGTTTTGCCGCCAAACAATCTCTTAGCCAAATTGAGAATGAACAATCTTATTGGATTTCACAACCAGAGTCTGAACCCGAACAGGAACTACCCCATGTCTAAAAATTCGACCAAAACCCTTCAGCCCGATATTTGTGTTATCGGGGCGGGTTCCGGGGGGTTGGTTGTGGCATCAGCCGCCGCTGCTTTCGGGGTGGAAGTGGTGTTAATCGAAAAGGGCAAGATGGGGGGAGATTGCCTGAATTATGGCTGCGTTCCCTCCAAGGCGCTGATTGCCGCCAGCAAACACGCGCAGGCAATTCGCGATGCCCCCAAATTTGGCGTTAGCGGCGGCGGAAAAAACGATGAGCCCAAGGTTAATTTCAGGCAGGTGCATGAGCATGTGCGCGGTGTCATTGATACCATTGCGCCCATGGACAGTGTGGAGCGGTTTGAATCCCTTGGGGTCACCGTCATTAAGGATCACGCCAGATTTGTGGATAAAAAAACTGTTATGGCCGGGGATGTAACCATTAAGGCGCGCCGGTTTGTTGTGGCAACAGGTTCAAGTGCCTTTGTGCCGCCTATTCCGGGATTGGATAAAATTGACTACCTCACCAATGAAAATATTTTCGATCGCACCAGTAACCCCGGCCACTTAATTGTCATCGGTGGCGGGCCGATTGGTATGGAAATGGCCCAGGCCCATCGTCGGCTTGGTGCCAAAGTTACTGTTATTGAAGGCTTTAAGGCGCTGGGCAAAGACGACCCGGAACTCACCGCGATTGTGCTGGATAAAATTCGCGGGGACGGGGTGAAAATTCACGAAGGGGCAAAAGTTACCAGTGTTGAAAAAATTGCCGACAACAAAGTACGGGTGCACATGGAAACCGAAGAGGGGTCGCAGACCATCAACGGGGATCAACTTCTTGTCGCCACCGGGCGGGCGGTCACCATTGAAGGGCTGGATCTGGATAAGGCCAGGATTGAGCACACCAGACGCGGTATCAAGGTGGACAAAACCATGCGAACCACCAATAGAAAAGTCTATGCAATTGGCGATGTGGCCGGAGGGATGCAATTCACCCATGTGGCCGGTTATCACGCCGGGCTGGTTATTCGGGCAATCCTGTTTCGCCTCAACGCAAAAGAAAACACCCATATTATCCCCTGGTGCACCTATACCGACCCGGAATTGGCTCATGTAGGCCACACGGAAAAAACCGCCCGGGAAGCATTCAAAAACATAAGAATCCTGCGCTGGCCTTATGCGGAAAATGACCGGGCGCAGGCCGAGAAAAAGACCACCGGGCTGATCAAAATTATCACCCGGAAAAACGGTAAAATAGAAGGGGTCTCGATTGCCGGCGCCATGGCCGGAGAAATGATGAACATCTGGGCACTGGCCATCTCGCAAGAATTAAAAGTTAAAGACATTGCTGCCTACATTCCCCCCTATCCCACCATGAGCGAAATTGGTAAGCGGGCGGCCACATCGTTTTATACGCCGAGTACAAAAAAACCTTTTGTGCGATCATTGGTGCGTTTTTTGCGAATATTCGGTTAGAATGGAATAAAGCCCCAGTACATTTTTCAGCCTTTTATTTGAGACCCGATGAACCCTGCACCAAAACCTGATAAGCAAACAAAACGACGGTTCTTACCGCTCGGCCTCTCGAGCAAGCTGTTGGTGCTCACCATGGTGGTGATTATGTTGACTGAAATTTTTGTTTTTGTACCCTCGGTCGCCAACTTCAGGCTTACCTGGTTAGCCAATCATTTTGTTACCGGGGAGGCTACCAGCCTGGCTTTGGAAAAACTTCCCGACCAGGATATCCCCGAAGAGATTCGCAATCAGCTTCTTGCACTAACTCAAACAGAAATGATTGTGGTACGACGGGAAGGGGCAAGCCGGGTGCTGGCCACAAAGGAAATGCCCGGCGAGGTCGTCCGCCATGTTCAACTGAAAAAGCCCGGGCGTGAACAGGCCCTTCGCTCCATTACGGAAGCCTTCGACACCCTGATTTTTGGTGGCGACAGAATAATACGCCTCTATGGCCCGATGCAGCAACGGAGCGGCACCCTGGAATTGTTAATGAAAGAAAAACCGCTGCGCGATGCCATGTTGACTTACGCGGGCAATGTGTTGCTGATCTCGCTGGCGATTTCAATTCTTGCCGGTCTTGCCGTATTTTTAACCCTGCGCCAGCTTCTTATCCGCCCGATGCAACGCATAAGCAGCACCATGTTGGCTTTTGCCGAAGACCCGGAAGATGCTTCGCTGGTAATTGAGCCGAGCGGACGGCGGGACGAAATCGGGGTGGCAGAAGAACAGCTCGCCACCATGCAAAAGCAGTTGCGCGGAACCCTAACCCAACAGCGCCACCTGGCTGATCTGGGTTTGGCCGTTTCTAAGATCAACCATGATTTGCGTAATATTCTGGCATCCGCCTCTTTGTTTTCAGACCGCTTAACCGGCCTTTCCGACCCCACCGTCCAGCGCCTTGCACCGCGTTTGATCCGCACTATCGACCGGGCGATTGATTATACCGGCTCAGTTTTGGCCTATGGCAAGGCCGGGGAAGCTCTGCCTCAAAAAGTGCTGATTCGCCTGCATCGACTTTGTGAGGATGTTGCTGAAACATTGGCCTTAAGTCCCGTGAATTTGGAAGAAACTGAATCAGACAAAGCCATTGTCTGGGTCAATGATATCGAACCGGATTTTGAGATAGAGGCCGATGCGGAACAACTGTTTCGGGTGCTGCTCAACCTTTCAAGGAATGCGGTGCAGGCCATGGAAACGCAAAAGGATACCGCGGTGGTTCGGCGTTTGTCTGTGCAGGCCAATCGACACGCCAACAAGGTTCATATTATCATATCGGATACCGGGCCGGGGTTTCCCAATGGGGCGCGGAAAAATCTGTTTGCCGCGTTTCACACTTCAAGCCGCAGCGGCGGCACCGGGCTTGGCCTTGCCATAGCTGCAGAACTTATCCGTGCCCATGGAGGTTCCATCAGCCTGATGGAAACCGACGCCCCCGGGGCACACTTTGAAATTGTCCTGCCCCAGTCTGCTTAGAGCGTATCCGTCTTTGACGAATCGCTCTAGTTTTTTCTCGCTCACGGCAGGTTCGCTTTGCGAACCGCCTGCGCGAGCGCGCCGTATAAGCGGCGGGCCGCTTTTCGCAGCCTGAGTGTTTCAGTTAAAAATTGACACACTCAATCAAATACATCGCCGACATTTTCGAAACCATACCCTTCCTTAATTTCCTTTAACCGCGCAAAAGCCATTACAATCACTACGGAAAAGAACGCCGAGATAAGGGAGGTGAGTATCAGATTAAACAATTGCGATCCAAGGGTTACAAATGTTGAAACGCCACCAATATTCAGAAAATTGCCAAACAACATAACTCCAACAATCGCTCCGACAATCATCATCAAGATAATCATTCCGAATAAAATTATTGCATAAAGACCAATTATACTCCTGCGGTATTCGCGGGTAAGGTCCATGCTGCGGCCAAGGGCGCGAAACCCTTCCCCCTCAATTACAATCGCAGGGGTGACCATGGAAAAAATGCTGAAAACATAAAGTACGGCCACAATAGCCAGGGGAACAGCGACAATTAACAAAAGTGGAGTAGCAATAGCGCCCAACAGGGTTGCAAGCAGAACCGGAGCCGCTGAGATTATCACGATCAAAATTGAGAGAATTGTAAGAGGAAATATGCTTTTCAGCGCAGTGGAAATATAACGCGGGATGCTCACAGGAGTGTTGGTTTTAAGATCAAAAGCCGCCAGTGAAATCATCGCAGTTGAAAAGCTGTACCCGATTATTGAAATAACACCGATCAAAATAAATAAAGGACCATTTTGTTGAAAGGCAAAAAGATTCGCCGAATTACTGAAACCACCGTTCCCGCTGCCGGTGAGTATATAATTCACCGCGAACAGTATGATTTGCATCAACAGGGCGAGACCCATTAACAAAATGAAATTGCGGAACAACAGGGAAAAACTATCCCCCATTACACGCATCACACCAAAGGGCATTTTTGTTCCGCTATCGGGGTTATATGTCATTGGATATTCCTCTTGAGTCAGGACTCGCTGTTAGCATTTTTACTGTCGCGGAAAAACTTGTCATCGCGGGCATCACCAAACAATTTTCGGGTTTCCAAATGAGCCCGTTGGGCGGCGTAAAAACTGTTCAGAAATTCCATTCGATCGGCGGCAAAAATGGTTTCCGGATAAGAAATCTTTTTGACAATTCGCTGAACAATATCGCTCAAATAGATATCTTCTTTTCGTATCGCCGATTTGCCTTTTGCCGGTGGTGCCCGGAGCACTTTTTCCAAAACCTGCAATTCAAAATTACCATAATTGTCCAAATGTTCGGTGGTAAATGAAAAGCGGTCCGCCGACGTTTTAGCATGAGTTAAATCACGCATGAGAAGAGGGGTCGGGTCTATGATCACTACGGTGTTGGCAATAATATCGCCAATACGCTGATTGCGCTTGCTGCGCCAGGGCACAATCAACAACACAACCATCCACACCAGCGCAATCGTAAAAATCGACCAGTGCAGATAGCTGCCCAAAAGAACATAAGTAAGGGGAGCGAAAAATTCGACCTCTTTCATTAAATTACGGGTGACAATTGAATGGGGGGTTAGGCTGCGCCCATCAACAGATATTACCCGCAAGCCAAACCAGCGTTTTGCCAGTGTGCGGCCGTTCCAGGCCAGCTCCGTTAAAATATAATAGGGCACCCGGATAATAAAAAACGCCAGTGCCGCAATGATTGTCAGCCAGGAGGAAAATATATTGAACGTGTAAGCAGCAAGAACCACAATCAGGATTGCCAAAAACAACGTGACGCCAAAATCCGTTAGCTGCGCGCCAATTCGCTGGCCTATTGTGGCCAGGGTAAAATCAAGGGGCACACCTTCCGGGGGTGTCAGACGAAGGAAGCTCCCCTTGCGCCGAATTTGTTTTCGGGCCCGTTTTAAGATGCGCCGCGCTTGGTCATCTTCGGTTTTCTTTTTGAAAGGCCACATTAGCGTGTCCCTTTATGTTGCCAGCTATGTTGACGACGACCAGCCAGAACAAACCAGGCCAGCCAAAGCGCGCCAATGCCCCAGCCCAGGCTTACACGCATCCAAAAATCCGTGATCAATTGACGGCCAAACCCTTCCAGCAGGCCCGCCACGATAAGCATAATGGCGGCAATAATGGCGAGCTTAACCGCATCACGCCCGGCGTCCCGTAAGGCCTGGGCCCGGCTGTTTGAGCCGGGAAACAATACGGCACCCCCCAGGCGAAGACCCCCGGCCCCGGCCAATAAAATTGCGGTCAGTTCCGTCACCCCGTGGATAGACAGCCAGCCAAATAAATCCCAGCCCAGGCCCTTGGCTTCGTGAATCGCAAAAAATGCACCGATGATAGTGCCGTTATAAAACATGAGAAATGCCGTGGGGAGCCCGGCCATTATTCCAAGGGTAAAGGCAAATATCGATACCTGGGTGTTGTGGGTAAACAGGCGGGTGGAAAATGCGGCCAACTGATCAAGGTTGTTGCTGCTGCTGGAATAGAGAATGTTGCGCAAAGCCTGTTCGCTTGCCTCCGGCCCACGACCGCCGGAAAGTCCGCCGCCTACAAATGAATAATACCAGGAGGAATCAGCTTTGGTCAGCCAATAGGCAGCAAGGCCGCCAAATACCATGAATATAAACACCAGCAAAATAGCCAGCCATGAGCGTCGAACAGCCTGCGGTCCGCTGGCAGAAAAAAATCTCCCCACCACGTTCGCAATACTGTCGCGCGGGGCATAAACTGCCAGATAGGCGCGAGCACACAGGCTTTGCAGATAATCCAGCAAGGCGCTGTCCAGAGAAATTTCCCGCGCCAGAGATAGTGAATTCAAACTCTGTCGATAGAGCGCGGTCAGCTCGGAAGCCTCTTGAAAACTCAGTTCTTCCAGCCCGCGTTTTTCCACCCGCACCAGTAAAACCCCCAGCCGTTTCCAATCCCCCTCCCGTTCTTTTCGAAAACGGGCGGAACGAATAAGATCAGCGTCAATCAGATCAACTTCCGTCAAATTGGCTGGCATCAGATCACCTCTTTGGATTTGATTGCCAGATACGTATTGATCAGCCGCGGGGTCATTTCCCCCGGATTGGCCTCAATGACATAGACCCCCAGGGCGGCCATTTTGTCCAACACGCTTCTGCGTTCAGCTAAAAGTTTCGCTGCCGATACTGAACGGGCAATTTCTGTCATGGTCTGAGCGTCCGTTGTGGTTAAATCTTCCAATAGCGGGTCGCGCAGGCTGACAAAAATAACCACGTGGTGACGGTTGATAATGGCCACATGATCAACCAGAAGCTGGGCGGTCAGAGGATCAACAAAATCTGAAAACACCACAACCAGACTTCGCTTGGAAAGACGCTGATGAAGATGGGAAAGCGCCAGGGTATGATTGGTCTCAACACTTTTATATTGAAGCTCTGCCATTTGAGAACGCAGGTGGGAAAACGCCGCTCGCCCGGGTTGGGCCGGAGAAAATAATCTGGGGCGGGCATCAAAAGCAAACAGGCCCACCTGATCGCCGCCTTGAACTCCGGCCCACGCCAGCGCTAACGCTGCATTAATTTTGTGATCAATTTTGGGAAGGCCGGCAATTTCCTCGCGCATCAGATGGCCGTTATCCATAGCCATGATAATCTGGTGGTTGCGCTCCGCCCGCATTTCCTTGGCCACCAGAGAATTTTGCCGGGCTGATCTTTTCCAATCAATGGAACGCGGGTCCATGCCCTGCACATAATCGTTGAGTTGATGGAATTCCGACCCTTCACCGCGCCAGGGGGTTTGTTTTGCGCCAAAGGTGGCCGAACGCATATCCAAATCAATCTGCCCGGAAGTTATCATGCGGATATTGGGCACCACATTGATCGAAAGGTTCAGCTTTCGGGTTGAGATAAAATCAATCAAACCCAACAGGCTTGGCCACAGCAGCCAAAGCTTATCTATTTTCCAAATGCCGCGCCGGCGGGCAAAAAGATGGACCTCGGCCTCCCCCTCAACAAAATCTATTTGCCCGACAGGCACAAACCCCTCGGTGTTCGTCATTCGGACGGATATATTTTTTATCCGACGTTTTAGCGAAAGGCTCAATTGCAGCACCGCATCTTCACCGGAAAACACTTCCCTGTTGCAAGTTGCGTTCAACCCCACCCCACGGGGACCGGGGCTGATGATCCAATCCAGCGCAAACAATCCTACCAACAGGGCAAAAGGTGCCAGTGCCCAACCCACCGGCACAAAGGGTGCCGCGACCGCAAACAGTGCAAACAGCAATGCGGCAAATACCAGCCAAATAAAGCGACGGGAAGGTCTCATAGTTTCAACCTGTTGTCATTTTCTGCCTCACCCCTTTTTATCGGGGGGCCTCCACCTGATTGATAATTTGCTCAAGAACTTCGTCCGCCGCGCGCCCTTCTATTTCGGCGGTGGGGCTGAGCACAATCCGATGGCGCATGGAAGCCGCAAACAGGCGTTTCACATCGTCAGGAATGGCATAGTCACGGCCATCTAGCGCAGCAGCCGCACGAACAGCACCGCAAAGCGCGTCCGCCGCCCGGGTTGAACCCCCGTGGTTGATGGCACCGTCGGTTCTGGTTGTGCGAACGAGGTCCAAAACATAGACCAGTATTTTTTCATCCAGTTTGATTTGATCAACCAGTTTTTGACCTGCTCTGATTTTGGCGAGGCCCGCAACGGCTTTCACATCTGCCCGACGGGCATCATGCTCAAGGGCTTGATTGGCGTGGCGGCGCAATATTTCCAGCTCCGCCTCCCGACCAGGAAATTCGAGCACCAATTTGAACAGAAATCTGTCCAATTGCGCCTCCGGCAAGGGGTAGGTGCCCTGGTTTTCGATGGGGTTCTGGGTGGCAATAACAAAGAACAATTCCCCCACCGAATGGTCCTTGCCATCGATGGTGACAATGCGCTCGTTCATCACCTGCAACAGGGCGGCCTGGGTTTTGGGGGGCGCGCGGTTGATCTCATCAGTAAGCAGCACATCGGTAAAAATCGGCCCCTTAATCAGGTTGAACTTTGAGGTGTTAAAGTCAAAAATATTGGCGCCGATCACATCTCCCGGCATAAGGTCGGGGGTAAATTGTATGCGCTTGAAATCAAGCTTAAACGAATCCGCCAGAGATTGAGCCAACAGGGTTTTAGCGGTTCCCGGCGGGCCTTCCAGCAGGCAATGGCCACGGGCGAACAGGCTGATTATCAGCATGTCAACAATTTCATCTTGCCCGTGAACGGCTTTGCCGACTTCGGTGCGTATGTTAGCGGCGAGGGTTTGCAGGTCGTCCAAATTCATGTCGTGCCTCTTCAAGGTGGTTTTCAAATTCATTTAGGGTTGTGAACAGGGCGCGCAGGCCCGTGGAAGTTTTAAGCACCGGGGCATTTGCTCCCAGGCGTTTGCGCGCGCTCGAAAAACGTTTCGTAAGTCCGGCATTACGGCGGCCAAGGGCTGTAAATATTTGAACATCGCCACTCTCCCCAAGCTTTCGATTGGAGCCGAACAATTCCGCGCCAAGTGCCTCCATCCGCTGGCTGGCATAAGCCCGCGCAAGGGGAATATCATTGCCGCTTCTTTTTCCTGAACCGCGCAATATGGCCACATTGGCTTCTATCGCGGTTGCTTTTGATGCTTTCATGGCATCGCTTTTTTCCCGATCGATCACCGGCCCGGCTCGAAGCCATGCATGCCACAGGGTAAAAAATGCAAGGCCGGCGAGCACTGCCCAGAACAGGGAAAACGGGTAAACAAAAAAACGGGCAAGATCGCTCAACGAGCGAGCCGGTTCCCTAACTTGTTTTTCTGTAGTGATAAAAACCCTGCTGGTGCCATCAACCATAATTTGTTTTTCCCCCGAAAGGGCTTTGACTAGGGCAAGCGCAAATTTATAATTCTCCCCATTGCCTGCCCCGTGATTGTTAAAAATATCCGGATCGGTTAACAGCCAAAATCCCTGATTTCGACGGCTTAAATCAAACGAACAGCGCGCCAACAGTACGTCCGCTCCATCCGTTAAAATTGGCTTACAGCCGCGCTTTGTTATCGCTCCCACTGTTCCAAGACGTACGGTCTGGGCTGCATAAAGCGAAACGGGCATTGCCTGGGGCGAAACGGGCAGCAGATCGGGGGCCATGTTTTTGAATTGTTTTTCCGCAAATTTTATTTCACCGCGGCGAATATCCGGCCCGCCAAAGACATCGCTTTTTTTGTAGGGCAGGCGCATGGATTTAAGCGAAATCAGCAATTCCGGGTGAAGTTTTTCCAATATGACGACCCCTTCGCGCCATTTGGGCAAAATAACCAAAGTGGGAAGTGAGGATATTTTGGAGGCAAAAACATGTTCAGACATGGCCCGCATAACTTCGTTTTTATTTGAATCTTCATTTTTTTCATCGACATATTGAAAAATATTCGGGTCGTAGAGAGGCAAAATTCTAAGACCAATTTGTTTTTCACTTAAGGTACCACTACCGTCAAAAAATCTGATCTTGATACCGTCATCCTGTCTGGCAACGTGGGCGAAACCGCGCAGGCCCAATACCGAGCGATCAATCGCTGTGGGTTTTGAAAGCATATACCAGGCCAGCAGAACCGCCGGGATGGCCAGGACGCCAATAAGCAGGATTGTCCCCCGGTTGCTGCCGCGTGTTGTATCGGAGCCTTTCATCACCTGCGCCCTTTTGCGAATATGGGTCGGGCCAATTGCAGGGCGTTGGCGTAATCCTGTGATGTTATGGCGCGACCGCCAAACAACACCAGTTCCGCGTGGGTGACCAGTGTTTGAAGCACGCTTCGCTGGTTCCACGAAGACGGCACCCGCCGCAGGACATCTCTTGTGGTCAGGGAGCGGCGCAATGCGATGTTGTTTTGTTTCGCGGCCCGCACCAGGGATTGCACAAGAAGCGCGTGGAGGCCCTCACGAGGGTCGTTGATTTTTGCCAAATCCTGAAACGACATTCCTTCCCCTGCCGCAGCCTCCAGCAGCGCAGCGCCATTATTATTTGGATCAGAGTTTGAGTTTGTAAACCGGTCGTTCTTTTTGAATCGGGCAAACCATTTTCCCCCGGTTGAATAATACCAGATCATAAACAACAAAAAGCCTGCAAGAAGGAACAAAAAGAACGTGGCTGTTTTTTGCGAAATCTCCCGAGAAACGGGCTTATCGGAATTTTTGGAACTCCTTTCAAACCACCACTTGTTGCTCGCCTTCAACGGCTGATCGCCGTGCAAATATTTTGCATCGGTTTGCTGCCAGTTGCGTTTGGCTGATTTGGTGAAAACCTTTCCCGATTCGGTTTTTGGGGGCTCAAAGTCAATTGGGGTTTCCTGGGCCGGAGCTTCCTGGGCAATTGCCTGAAAAGCAAACAGGACACTAATAATAACAAGCCAGGTTCTCATTGCAGCCCCACCGGGTCCACAATGCCCGCCGGGCATCCGGGGTTGGTTTTTGGGGAAGCTAAAGCCAGCTTTCCCACATCGAGATTGTCCGTAATCAACCCTTTCAGCCCCAGGGTTATCTCTACTATAATAATACGTTCACCATCACGCTTGCAAGCCACCCGTACCCGCTCACCAACCCCTTCACCAAAAGCTTCATCAAAAGTTTTGCGAATTTCACCACCGCTCAATCGGCGGCCAATGGAATTTTTGAACAAGCGCTGCACCGGGGAGGCGTTGACAACGTCCATCAACGCCAGCGAATCCCTAAAATAGACTTCCGCAGATTTTGAATAGCAGGTGCCGTGTTTTATCCATTGATGGCGTTGCAAAAAAGACGCGCTGCCCGGCATGATGCGCGATAATTTTTGTTTTAACGGGCCGGGCAATTCCAAATCCGCCAGCCGTTTCCAGCGGCGGTTTTTGCTTTTGCTTATTTCGCCCTCGCTCACCCCGCAATAGGAATTGCGCCTTGGTTGCGGCCATAGCCCATGCAGGGAAAAATTCGCCACATCATAGCGCCCTTCCTTTTGGCTTTTACACTCCCGCAACCGGGGCCGCGTTTCACAAAACCCCGGTTGCCAGGAAAGCGCGAGCACCATTGCACCATCGTGTTTTATCTCAAAATTGCTGGCGGCTTCGGCACTCTTATCCTGCCACCCGGTCAAAATACTAAATGAAGCGAATAGGAGAGTAAGCGGGAAAGCGGAGAGAATCACTTTAACAGACATACGCCAGTTTAGATTAGCCGTAGGGGGAATGGAACGGGAATAACAAATCAAACCCGTGTTGGAGAAATATTGCGAGTGGGCAAGGTGCAAAGCCATCCGTTCAAATACACTTGTCTAGGTGGCTTTGCGTTTTATTCTAGGTGGCTTTGCGTTTTATTCGTAATTTCGGAACAGAATTTATCTGAAACCTACCATGTTTTTAATATTGCATAATGGGAAAATCCAGCTCCGGCCTTTGCGCTTGCTTTCATATCCATCAAGGCGAAATATTCTATACACGGCACACACTGGCTAATGTTTTCACTGGCAGCTTTTGCTTCTGCCTTGGTTTGCCAATGGAGAATATCTGCGTATTCCGTGTCGTTTTTCTTAGTCAGTTCGCGGCTTATAAAACCCGCTTGTTTCGTGAGGAATTCAGTCGTTACCTTATCTGCGGCTGCTATCAGTGTGGCATCATCCACACCAGCGGCTTTAATGAAAGGTGCCCATTCAACAGAGATTGGCTCGGTCATGAAGTAGTTTCCTTAGGTTCAAAATTATGGATTGGGATTTAATACTGGACACCCCCTGACAGTTTCCGTCAGGGTAGTGCATGCGCACCATAAGATTATTTGCAATTCTTGATCACCTGAGGGTTCATAAACATCCCATCTCTGCCGAATTTTTGGCTGAAGCCTTAGAGGTTTCTATCAGGACGATTTATCGGGATATGGCCACGTTGCAGGCCATGGGTGCTCCAATTCGCGGCGAGGGCGGCATAGGCTATCAAATTGAAAGAGGTTATTTTCTTCCACCGCTTCATTTTGATCCCGATGAACTGGATGCCGTTATCATCGGTATGCAGCTCGTTATGGCTCGCGGAGATGCGCAGTTGGCCGATGCAGCCCTTCGTGCTTCTTCTAAAATTAATGCGGTGTTGTCAGATACTGACAAGGGGAAATATATGAATTCTCCCTTACTGGCCTATTCAGATGACACCAAGACGAGTGGTCAATCCATCAGCTTATTGAGCCCGTTACGCAATGCACTACGGGAACGGCAATGGCTGATTATCGACTATCGCGATCTGAAAGGGCAAAAAACCACCCGCCGGATAAGGCCATTGGGCTTAACAGTTTTCGATACAGTTTGGTTGCTGACGGCCTGGTGCGAAACCCGGCTTGCTTTCCGGGATTTTCGTGTTGACCGAATTGGCTCAATTCAACTTACAGGGGAGAATTTTCCACGGGAAAACGGTAAAGAGTTTAAGAATTATCTTGATGCTTTGTAAGATATTTTAACCCCTATCTTTCCGTCCCAAGCGCCCGCTCCAAATCCTCAATCAAATCCTCCACATCTTCCAGGCCAACTGAAAGGCGCAGCAGACCATCCGTGATTCCCAGTTCTGCCCGATCTTCATCCGACAGGTTTTTGTGGGTGGTGGTGGTCGGGTGGGTTATCAGGCTTTTGGCGTCCCCCAGATTGTTGGACAGGCGGATTAATTTAAGGGAATTCAGGAAGGCGAAGGCTTGCTTTTTATTTGCTAATTCAATCGCGACGAGGGTAGAGCCTCCCGACATTTGCCTTTTGACCAGCTCTGCCTGGGGATAGTCATCGCGGCCGGGGTATATGACCCGCTTTATCGCGGGATTACCAACAAGAAAATCGGCAATTCGGGCAGCACTTGTTGTTTGCTGCGCCACACGCAGGGGCAAGGTCTCCAGCCCTTTTAACAAAACCCAGGCATTAAACGGCGAAAGACTGGGGCCGGTGTGACGAAAATAATCAAACAGTTTTTCATCAATCCACTCTTTGTTCGACAATACAATTCCGCCCAGACATCGGCCCTGGCCGTCAATATGTTTGGTGGCGGAGTAGACCACCACATGAGCACCCAGCTCCAGCGGTCTTTGATACAAGGGAGTGGAAAAAACATTGTCCACCACGAGGATGGCACCAACCTCGTTTGCCAGCTCAGCCACTGCGGCAATATCCACCAGTTCCAAAGTGGGGTTGGTGGGGGATTCCAAAAACATAAGTTTCGTATTGGGGCGAATGGCGGCCTTCCAGGCGCTCAAATCCTTGCCGTCCACCAAAGTGGATTCTATTCCATATTGGGGCATTAGAGTTTCAATCACCCAGCGGCAGGAACCAAAAAGAGCGCGGGCCGCAACCACATG
>QILU01000072.1 GCA_003233475.1 Ahrensia sp. | reverse complement strand
AGAACCAGTATTCCGTCTTTGTTTTTTAGCCCGGGCATTGACGGGCCAACTTTATATCCGGCTTTTTGAAGTTGGAGAAAATCACCGCGAAACCCCTGTTCGCATTTCAACAATGAGGCCCAGGAAAATTCATTCTCAGGCAGCACACTGGCGTTCAGTATTGCCCAATCGGATTTTTCCTTCGGCGGTAACAGCAGGCCTTTTTCAAAAGGCAAAAGAAGTGTGTCTCTATGATCAGCCATGCAAACAGGCAAGCCATAATCCAACCGGGTGTTCAACCAATTTATTGGTGAACCACATCATTTCGTTTCACACCAATCGGACGGCTTCTCCATGGAGAAGCTGAAAGGGCTTGTTTCCTTCCCGCCGCATAAAGTGCTCGCAAAAGTTTCGGATCAAAATTGAGGGACTGGGTGTTGAGGCCAAGACTTTTCGGCACCGAAGTCAGGTAAAACCGGGTTCCCGAATTTTTTGCCCGAATGTAACCGCGATAGACATTTTGAATCAGCAATTCTTTTGTTAAAGTGGCGATGGTTTTGCGGGCTATGCTGGACAGGCTCCCATCCACCGCCTTAAAGGCATCCCGTTGGGCAATGCTGTCATTGGCAATCACATATAAATTGCGTTCTTTTGCCTTGCCGTTAAACAAAAAGTCACTCACCAGCAGCGGAGATTTTACTCCTCCATCCACATGGGCCTGGCGCAACTGCACCCCGCGTTGCGGCTTGATATAAACCGGTGGAAAAAATCCCGGAACAGCCGCGGAAGCACGCAGAATTTTTTGAAAGTGTTGAATGGGATTGGTACGGCCGCCTGAAGCAATTTTTCCCATATCCCAGATCACCAAAGCCCCGGCGTCCAGATTGGTTGTCGCAATATAGAGCCGACGACCCCTGGCGTGCTCAACCGCTATCTGTTGCAGCAATTCTTTGGTGACATACTTTTCAATCTGTTTCTTCAAGGGTGCGTTGTCATACAGGCTATCACCAAACAAGCCCCTGATACCTCTGGAGGTGAAGATGTCTTCTTTTTTCGTGTTGGTATAAAAATCACGCAAACGCGCGTCATAATGGGGGCCGAGGAAGGCGAAAACAGACATCAATGCACCGGTGGAAACGCCGGTTACAATATCAAATTCCGGGCGGGTTCCCCGTTCGCTCCATCCGTTCAATATCCCAACACCATAGGACCCGTATGCCCCGCCACCGGAAAGCGCAAGAATGTTGATAACCCCATCATCGCCCGCAGAATTATTAATAGGTTCGGGTTGCTCAAGTGAAACAGCCTCTTGAGGCAATGCATCGCGATATTGGGGGCTTTCCGCAGGACGAGTTACACAGCCTGCAAGAACCAGCACAAGAGCCAGCACAAGAACTGGCTTAAGAGAACGACCAATCAGTCGCATAAATATCAAAGGGATTCTGTTTTTCATCGCTCACAAATTTACCAAAACCGCCCGCCTTCAGCAGTTTTAGACTCAAAAAAACCGTTTGAGAAGGCATGAGCGGCATAAAAGTTAACATTGGTTAACCATCCTGCTCCTTACAAAAAAGGCACCACGGTTTCCCGCAGCGCCTTGGTATTAGTCGGAATGTGAAGAAATTTATTCGTCGTCTTCGAATTCTTCGCCGGTTTCCTGGTCAACAACTTTCATGGAAAGGCGAACCTTGCCGCGATCATCAAAGCCCATAAGTTTGACCCAGACCTTGTCCCCTTCCTTGACGACGTCTGTGGTTTTACCCACCCGTTCATCGGCCAGTTGTGAGATATGAACAAGACCATCCTTAGCGCCGAAAAAGTTTACGAACGCTCCAAAGTCTACGGTTTTAACCACCGTACCCTGGTAGATAACACCAACTTCCGGATCGTCCGTGATCGAGCGAACCCACTTCACTGCGGCGTCAATTGCCTTGCTGTCTGAGGACGCGATTTTCACGGTGCCATCGTCTTCGATGTTGACTTTCGCGCCGGTTTTCTCAACGATTTCGCGGATTACCTTACCACCGGAACCGATCACTTCACGGATCTTGTCGGTTGGGATTTTGAAGCTTTCAATGCGTGGCGCGAACTCACCCAGTTCTGCACGGCCTTCGGTCAAAGCTTTGGCCATTTCATCCAGCGGCCTTCTTTCGCCTGATCGAGGGCAATCTTCATGATCTCTTCGGTGATACCGGTGATTTTGATATCCATTTGAAGGGATGTAATGCCCTCAGAAGTACCAGCCACTTTGAAGTCCATATCGCCGAGGTGATCTTCATCGCCGAGAATATCAGAAAGAACGGCGTAGTCGTCGCCCTCTTTAATCAGGCCCATGGCGATACCGGCAACCGGTGCTTTCAACGGAACACCAGCGTCCATGAATGCGAGCGATGTGCCGCAAACTGTCGCCATTGAAGAGGAGCCGTTGGACTCTGTAATTTCAGAAACCGCACGCAGGGTGTAGGGAAAATCTTCCTTGCTAGGCAGGACAGCGCGAACAGCGCGCCAGGCTAGTTTCCCGTGGCCAATTTCACGGCGTGACGTAAAGCCGATACGGCCTGTTTCTCCGACGCAATAGGGCGGGAAGTTATAGTGCAGTAGGAAATTTTCTTTGTAGGTTCCGGTAAGCGCGTCGATGAATTGCTCATCATCGCCGGTGCCCAAAGTTGCCACAACGATGGCTTGAGTTTCACCGCGCGTAAACAAAGCTGAACCGTGGGTACGGGGCAGGATGCCCACTTCAGATTCAATCGCACGAACGGTGGAAAGATCACGCCCGTCAATGCGTTTGCCGGTCTTGATAATAGAACCGCGAACAACTTTGGCTTGAACTGACTTGAAAACTTCACCGAGGGTGTTGACTTCTCCTTCGCTCGAATCCTCATTGAGGAACTTATCTTTGGCCTTTGCTTTGGCTTCATCAAGTGCCGCATAGCGGTCTTGTTTGTCAGCGATTTTGTAGGCTTTGTCGATTGCTTTGCCAACGAGTTTTTCAACCTTGCCCATGAGCGCAGAGTTGTCGGGAGCAGTATATTCGCGTGGCTCTTTGGCGCATTTTTCAGCCAGGGCGATAACCGCATCAAGAACCGGTTGGAACTCTTTATGGCCGAACATAACCGCACCAAGCATAACATCTTCGGAAAGAATATCGGCTTCTGATTCAACCATAAGAACCGCGTCGCTCGTACCGGCAACAATAAGGTCGAGATCGCTCTCCGGCATTTCATCGATGTTCGGGTTCAAAACATATTCGCCATCGATGAGGCCAACACGGGCACCCGCAATCGGGCCCTGGAATGGAACACCGGAAAGGGTCAGTGCCGCCGAAGTTGCGATCATCGCAACGATGTCCGGGTTGTTTTCCATGTCGTGAGAAAGAACGGTACAGGTTACTTGTGTGTCGTTTTTATAACCATCAGCAAAAAGCGGACGGATCGGGCGGTCGATCAGACGGCAAACAAGAATTTCGTTTTCTGATGGGCGCGCTTCCCGTTTGAAAAAGCCGCCGGGAATTTTACCCGCTGCATAGGCTTTTTCGATGTAGTTCACGGTAAGGGGAAAGAAGTCGAGGCCCGCTTTCGGGGAGAACTGGGAGACCACGTTACACATAACGGTGGTTTCTCCGTAGGTCACGATAACCGCGCCGTGGGATTGGCGGGCAACCTGGCCTGCTTCTAAAGTTAGGGGACGTCCGCCCCATTCAATTTCAATTGTGTGTTTATCAAACATAGACATACGTATTTTCCTTCAAACGACCACACAGCGCCTATCGCTGCGTCCTAAGCCGCAATTGTTGCATCGATGGTGCGAGGGTCTTGCGGACTATTTGCCCGGCTGATTTTCATTGCAGGAGCAATAAAAAACTCAGCGTCAGATATGCAGAAACGATCTGCAATAAAAGTATTTGCCACATACGACGCACCTTATTGTGCGTTCACTCGTTAAAGGGCAAACACCCCTTTCTGTCAGGTCCGCCAAGGGCAAGACAATAAGCAGCACTAAATTTGTGCGGCTGATAATCCTGCCCCTTGACCTAAAAGACCACTCTTACCTACTTCAAAATTTTGGCCCGACGCAACGGTTGCCAAAAATTTCTTCAAAACGGCGAAACTTAAAAAAGCCCGCCGTTTGAATTCATTAAACTATCGGCGGATGCCGAGACTTTTGATGAGCTTTTGATAACGCTCTTCGTCTTTGCGCTTGGTATAATCGAGAAGCGAACGGCGGGTTGCCACCATTTTCAAAAGACCCCGGCGGGAATGGTTATCCTTTTTGTTGTCTTTGAAATGTCCGGTTAAATTGTTAATCCGTTCAGTAAGGATCGCAACCTGGACTTCCGGGGAACCCGTATCACCATCTTGAATGGCGTATTCTTTAATCAACTCAGCTTTGCGCTCAGGCGTAATCGACATCAGGATACTCCTATATTTGAGAATAATAAAGACGCCCGGGGCCAGGATGTCGTCCAGCAAGGGCCATGATGTGTATTGAACACGAGATTGTTTGTGCCAACAGACACGAGAGCGATATAGGGGGGAATGGCTAAAAGGGCAAGGGGTTTTTGATTGCCTTATTCGATCGCCTAAAACAAACTACCGCCGGTTTGCCGCCAGCCATTTGTTCCAATTATCGCGTGACCCTTTGTAGGCATTGATGTCGACTTTGCCTTTGATGCCGGGGATTTTACCGGTGCCGGTGTATTGCCAAAAGGTCCAATCACGCTTGCTATAGACATATTTGGGTTCCGCTATTACCGAGCGCAGCCAGTATTGATAATTTGGCAACCCGCCCTGAGCGAGATTTTCCCGGTGAAAATCCACCGTGGTGTAAATTATCGGCTTTTGACCGTAGTGCTTTTCTATTATCCGCAACCAGCGCCCCAAAAGGTCGCGCACCACGCGGGGTGAAGGACGTTTGGTACAGGTGGGAGAATTAGGGTTCCATTCGACGTCTAAGATCGGGGGCAGGGAGCGGTCGGATTTGGGCACGGTATTGATGTAATTGCGGGCCTGGGCTTCAGGTGTCGCGCAGAAATAGTAGAAATGATAGGCGCTTCGGGGTATTCCGGCACGGCGTGCAGCCTGCCAATGTTCTGAGTAGCGAACGTCCCGGTTATCCTTACCTTCGGTAGCCTTGATAAATGCAAAATCCACACCGGCCCGTTTTATCCGCGGCCAGTCGATTGTTTCATTATAGCGGGAAATATCGATCCCGTGGACAGCAAATTCTCTGGGTTGGCGGCCCTGGATACGAACCGGATCGTAATCACCATATTTAAGGTGGGCGATGGAGTTCACCCGCAGGACTTTTTCCACAGTGTAATTGGGCTGCGTGCACGCGGCGAGCACAACTGACGCGAGCGCAAGTGACAAGAATGGCGGGATGCGGATAAATTTCATTTATTGTATTTCTGTACTCTGGAGTGCCCGTTCTCTGCCTCGCAAGAACGCTGAAAGTATGACGGTGGTTTGGCGTACCATTTTGAAAAGCAACTTGGTTAATGAATCTTTAATTTATGGGCAATCTAAGAGAAGCCCCCTACAACAAGGTAGGTGTAAAATGTGTGCAAAAACGCACTTGTTAAACATTCTCCATGTTTTATGGTTCGTGCAGAGTATGTACTTAATTATTTTTAAGGGGTTTTCGTTGGCTGAAGCCAATTCATTTGAAGAGCGAAATCGGCCGCTGGACAAAAACCTGCTGCGCTATGTGTGGCGTCATACCCGCTCGGAGCAAATTTGGATCTTGCTGGTTATCGTTGCATCCATGCCAACCTATTTCCTGGTGCTGGACCTGCCGGTGCGAATTATCAACCAGCCTATCCAGGGGGTTGGTTTTGAGCAGGTGGGCGCGACCCGTAAATTTCTTGATTTGAACCTTGCTCTACCGGATTTTCTGGGCGGCGCATCGTGGCAGGTTTTTGAAGGGTTTGATCTGGAGCGCTGGCCCTTTCTGATCGCACTTTCCTGCCTGTTTTTGGTTCTGGTTTGCATCAATGGCCTGTTCAAATTTTATATCAACACCTATAAGGGTCGGCTGGGGGAACGCATGCTGCGGCGGATGCGCTACCAGCTCACCGACCGGGTGTTGCGTTTTCCAATCCATCATTTCAAGCGGGTGAAGGGCTCGGAAATAGCCTCCATGGTAAAGGACGAGGTGGAGCCGTTTGGTGAATTTATCGGAGACGCTTTTGTGCAACCAGTATATCTCGGCGGACAGGCGCTCGTGGCTTTTATATTTATTCTCACCCAGAATTTTTGGTTGGGGATGATCGCGGTCTCCATTATTGCGGTTCAGGTCACGCTTATTCCTCATTTACGCCGCAGGGTATTGGAGTTGGGGCGCATGCGCCAACTCACAGCTCGGCTTTTATCGGGTCGGATTGGCGAAATTGTCGATGGTATTACTGCTGTTCATGTCAACGATACATCGAACTATGAACGGGCGGAACTCTCCAGTCGGCTGGGGAAAATATTTTTCATTAGGTATGAATTGTATCAACGAAAATTCTTTATCAAATTTTTGAACAATCTGCTGGCCCAGCTCACGCCGTTTCTGTTTTATGTGGTCGGCGGATATTTTGCCATCCGTGGTTCGCTGAATGTGGGGCAACTGCTCGGTGTTATCAACGCCTATAAAGACCTGCCATCGCCAATCAACGGATTGATCATGTGGGATCAAAAACGGGTGGATATCAACATAAAATATGCGCAAATCGTTGAACAGTTTAATGTCAGCGAGATGGTTGATGCCCAAATGCAGGCGCCTTCCAGCGATCCAGTTCCCCCGCTTGAGGGCTCAATTGAAGTGAGCAATCTGAATGTTACGGATGAAACCGGATCGGTACTTTTGGAAGACGCTGATTTTTCGCTACCCATAAACAGCATTACCGCAGCTATCGGCCCGCTGGGCTCGGGTGCCGGCACCATGGCAAACGTGCTGGCAGGGTTGATAAACCCCACCTCCGGCCGGCTGCGGATTAACGGCAACACCCTGGCTGATCTGCCGCAATCAGTGCGCGGCAGGCGGTTGTCTTATGCCGGTAGTGAATCCTATCTGCCCCAGTCATCGCTTCTGGGTTCACTGCTTTACGTAAACAAACATGCCCCGCTGCGGCCACGGGATGAAACGGATTTAACGATTGATACCCATCCAAATTCTCATGCAGAGGCAATAGCCTCGGGCAATACATTGCTCGACTATTACGCCGACTGGGTGGATTATGATGCGATGGGCATTTCCGGGCCGGATGAGATTTACCCAAAAATACTGAACGTTCTCAAATTGGTAGAGATGGACGAGACGGTTTACGATCTGGCGATGCGCCAGATGATCAGCCCAAAAGAACGGCCCGAATTGTGCAAAAAGCTGCTTGATGTTCGAGCTGAATTGCATGCGCGGATTGGCGGTTCTCCCTTGGGGGAAGTTGTGGAAATCTGGGATCGTGCATCTTACAATGAACATGCAACCATTGCTGAAAACCTGTTGTTTGGTACAGCCGTTGAAAAAGATGATCTGACCGCTGACCAATTGGTGGAGAATGACTATTTGCGCAGTGTTTTGAAGGAAACCGGTCTGGACCGGAATATGTTTGAAATGGGCGTGGAACTCGCCGAAACCGCAATTGAGCTGTTTGCCGATCTTTCCCCCGACAACCCGTTTTTTGAGCAATTGAATTTTATGACGCCTGAGCAATTGGAGGCCTATCCGCCAATTCTTGGCCGTGCAAAGGATTTAGGGTTTGACGGGGTAACTGAAGCGGACCGCTTGATGATTTTGCAGTTGCCCTTTGAATATGTGGAACAGCGCAACCGGTTGCGACTGCTGGATAAAGAATTGCAGGAACGCATATTGACGGCGCGCAAGAAATTTCTCGAAGGCCTGCCACAGGACATGCAAAACCGGATCAGTATATATGACGTGGCCGTCTATAACCCGTTGAATTCTGTACAGGACAACATTTTGTTTGGCCGCATTGCCCACGGTTTCTCAAATGCATCTGACCAGATACGAGAAATTATCCGGGAACTGCTGATTGAATATAAGCTTGAGGATGACATTTTCCGGGTTGGGCTGGATTTTGATATTGGTACGGGCGGTAAACGGCTTTCTGAAAGTTATCGGCAACGGGTGCTTCTCGCCCGTGCCCTGCTGAAAGGCAGCGACATGCTGATTATCAATCGCGGCCTCAACTCACTCGATTCGCGTGCCCAGAATAGAATTGTTAAGAAGGTTTTGGACCGTGCCCGGGGAAAAGATGGTCACAAACCATTTGGCCTGCTCTGGGTATTGACCTCAGCGGAAATGGCGAGTGAATTTGACAATGTAATGTTGTTCGAACGCCAGCGCTTTTCTCAAATGGCAACGCCAAAAGAACTGTTGGAAGAAAATGAAGCATACGCAGCATTGATTGCGTAAACAGGAAACAAGGATAAATCCGATTAGGATAGGAAGAAAATTATGAGCAAGTTACAAGATGAAGTGGATCTGCTGCGCTCGATACCCATGCTCGCCTCCATGCCGTCAAACAAGCTGAAACTGCTGGCTTTCGCTTCTGACCGCGTGTCTTACAATAAGGGCGAGATGTTGTTCGACCAGGGTGATGATGCAGATGCAGCCTATCTGGTGATAACCGGAACAGCTGATGTTCTGGTCTCCAGCGATGGCAACAAAAAACCCAGCAAGGTCGCGGAACTTGGCCCCAATTCGTTTGTCGGCGACATGGCAATTATCAGCAATATTCCAAGGACCGCAAGCGTTATGGCCAGCACCGAATTGGACGCCCTGAGAATTAAAAAGCAACACATGACAGATATGATTGCCGACAGCCCCGAATTGGCCATGTCGGTGCTGAGAGAACTTGTTACACGGCTTACAAAAACCACCCACGACCTCTCAGAAGCCCGAGAGGAAGTTGCCCGGCTGAAAGCTTAAAAACCAACCCTGTTACCTTTAACAACTCGACAGAGATCAAATGCGCAATAAAATTTTTCATGCTCGCATATGGGGTGCCCGCGGCAGCCTTGCTTCCGTTTGCGGAAAAACGAGTAAGTACGGAGGTAACACGGCTTGCGTTGAAATTTTGTGCGACGATGATCGGCTGATATTCGATGCCGGCACGGGTTTGCGATGCCTTGGCGACAAATTATCTGCGGAAGCAATAAAAGCCGATGCCCGGGGTGAAAAGCGTAAAACTTTGAATATATTTTTCTCCCACTGCCATTATGATCACATAGAAGGGGTGCCGTTTTTCTCACCCCTGTTTGACAAAAAAAACAAGGTGAGTTTCTGGTCGGGGCATTTGACCGGCCCGAATAAAACCCGGCGTATGATAAAAAACTTTTTGCGCTCGCCTTATTTTCCGGTTGGCCCTGAAGTGTTTAGCGCTAAAATAAAGTACAAGGATTTTAAGTCTCAAGACGTGTTAAAACCCGTCAAAGGGGTAACGATTGAAACATTTTCGCTTAATCACCACGACGAATGTATTGGCTATCGGGTAAATTTTAACGGGCGCTCCATCTGCTACATCACCGATACAACCCATATTGCTGATGAGCCGGATGAGAAGTTAATAGAATTTGTCCGAGGTGCTGATTTGATGATTTATGACGGTACCTACACGGATGCGGAGTTTCCTCAATTTTCAAATTATGGCCATTCCACCTGGCAGGAAGGGGTGCGAATTTCCAAGGCTGCAAAAGTGAAACGCTATTGCATTTTTCACCATCGCCCCAGTCGTGACGACGCTGCACTGGATGTGATTGCCGCCCATTGCAAAAAACAGTTTAACCGCTCCTGGGCTGCGCGGGAGGGGTTGGTCATTAAAGTTTGATTATCAAAATTCAATGGCGACACTGTGAATGGCTTGTGAAGCCCAGATGAGTAACCATCGACAACAATCCCATGCAATTGGAACACTGACGCGATGAAAAGACTGATAAGCGGAATGGGTGAAGCATTGGGAGGCATTTGGCCCAGTGCTGCCAGTATTCAGTTATCGAAACGGGTGGTCAACGTCATTGCGCGCAATGATGACATCAGCGAAGTGCTGGTGAAAATAATTCAGTTTGTCATGTTTGCCCTTTGGGGAGCAGCCTACCTGGCAGCGCCTCAGCCGAACCCGGACACGGTTTCAAGAGTGCCTGTGGTGATCACGATTTATTTGGCTTTCACACTTGTACGCCTGTTTATTGATCTGCTCAGTCGGAGTCCGGTTTGGCTGATTTATCTTTCCATCGCCATCGACATGGCGCTGCTTACTTATCTTATTTGGAGTTTTCACATCCAATACGATCAACCGGCGTCTTTCTCGCTAAAATCTGTTGAAGTGATGCATTACTTTGTTTTGATCAGCCTTCGAGCTCTGCGGTTTGAAGCCCGTTATGTGATAGCCGCCGGAGGGTTTGCTGTTTTGTCCTGGGCAATGCTGGTGATCTATGTCGTTAATATAGACACCGGCGACCCGATGATTACGCGCAGTTATGTGACGTACCTGACCAGTAATACCGTCTTGATCGGGGCGGAAATTAACAAAATTATCTCCATTATTATGTTCACCATTATTCTAGCGATTGCGGTGCGAAGGGCGCAATTTTTTCTGGTTAGCTCAGTCGCCGAAGAAAACGCGGCCAACGATCTTTCGCGATTTATGGCCAACTCCGTGGCCGAGCAAATTCGCAGTTCAGACCATCGAATTGAAGCAGGAGAAGGGGTGCGGCGGGATGCTGCAATTCTCAATGTGGATATTCGCGGGTTCACCCAATTGGTCATTGA
The DNA here is from genome assembly GCA_003233475.1 of Ahrensia sp. The sequence goes on along the minus strand of QILU01000072.1, from coordinate 15,060 downwards.
TATGCCGCCGGACAAGACCATGAGCCTGTTGTCCGATTACCAGCACAAGATTGTTCCCATCGTTCATAAACATAACGGCATTGTGGACAAATTTATTGGTGATGGAATAATGGCTACCTTTGCCCCGTCTTCAGACGATAAAAACTATTGTGCCAACGCCCTTCGCTGCATTGATGAAATTATTGAGGATCAAAAGAGTTGGGATGGGCCGGCATCGCAATTGACCGTCAACATGGCGGTTACCGCCGGCGCGGTTGTGTTTGGTGTAGTGGGGGACGGAGACCGGCTTGAAGCCACTGTAATCGGGCCAAGTGTCAACCGCTCCGCCAAACTGGAAAAACACAACAAGGAACTAAAATCCAAGGCGCTGGCCGGGGAATTTTGTTACACAACCGGCGTTGAACAGGGTTACCAAACCAAGGGAAGCCATAAAACTGTATCAACTATCGTTGGAGATGAGCAATCGCCCTCTAACATTGTTGTATTGGCATGAATCTTCAACCATCAAAACAAACCGGAAAGAGTACGCATTCATATCAGGCCAAGCTGACCCAGGTTCGGATTGTTTCCGGCTTTATTTTATTCTTTTATGTCTTGCTGCATTTCTTCAATCATTCAATGGGTTTGATTTCGCTGGAGGTTATGGAAAGCATCAATAAAGGCATCAAATTTTTTTGGCGTTTCCCACCCATGAGCATTGTTCTCTACGGGGCACTTGCAGCCCATATAAGCTCTTCTTTAATCCGTTTCTATCAACGGCGCAGTCTTTCCATGCCGATAAGCGAATGGGCACAATTACTACTTGGCCTGCTCATTCCCTTTCTGCTGGTTGGCCACGTCATGGGCACACGCTATGCGTTTGAACGCTATGGGATTAATGACACCTACACCTATATTCTGCTTTCAACTTTTGTCTCTTCTCCCTTCTTTGGATGGTTGAATGCGGCGGGTTTGATCGCTGCATGGGTTCATGGCTGCATTGGTCTTCATATGTGGATGAAGGTGAAAAGCTGGTATAATAATCTGCACTATGAATTTTTTCTCGTGCTCTCCACTCTCATACCCAGCCTTTCATTGGCTGGATATTACTTCGCTGGCCGCGGAATTATACCTCTGGCGAAAGATGGAGAGTTCATGGGGAATTACTATGAAACTCTCAATCTCACGGATGATGCGGTGTGGGGATGGATTGCCCGTGATACAGGTGCTTTGCGTTATGTTCTTGCTGCCCTTATCGGCAGTGTTATCATTGCTCGCCTGATCCGTGCGCTGCTGCGCAAAAGAGATCAAAACATAACCATCGACTATTTGGATGGGCCGACTATCAAACAACCGGTGGGGGCTTCGCTGTTGGAAATGAGTAAACTCGGCAGAGTGCCCCATGCCAGTGTTTGCGGGGGGCGGGGCAGATGTTCAACCTGCCGGGTAAGAATTTTATCTTCAATGAAAAATATTGGAGTCGCTAATGATGCTGAAACTATGGTGTTACGAAGGATTCAAGCCCCTGAAGATGTCCGTCTCGCCTGCCAGTTATATCCGCTAAATGACCTTAGAATAATCAGGCTGCTACCTTCTGATGCGTCGGTAGAAAAAGCGGTGAATATTGAAACCTTTGCGACAGGAAGTGAAAAAGTAGCAACAATAATGTTTGCCGATCTGCGTGATTTCACCCGCACGGCTGAATCTCGCCTGCCCTTTGATGTTGTTTATCTTATTAATCAATTCTCAAAAGTCATGGGTACCGAGGTGGAAAGCCACAACGGGCGCATTGATAAATTTTTGGGCGATGGGTTTATGGCTCTGTTTGGAATTGAAGGCTCGCCAAAAGAGGGAGCACGAAATGCAATTGAAGCCGCTGGAGCCATGATAATTGCTCTTGAAAAGCTCAATACTAAATTAGCTGATGATTTGGAGAGCCCCTTACGGATAGGTATCGGTGTCCACTCCGGCCCCGTAATTTTGGGGGAGATGGGTTTTGGATCTTCTCGCGGTTTGACTGCTATCGGAGATACGGTCAATACGGCAAGCCGACTGGAGGCTGCAACGAAAGCACTATCCTGTGTCATTTGCCTCTCCCAAAACACGATGGAGCTTGCAGGGTTCTCTGCTCCTGCTGCGACAAGAAAATTAATTAATGTACGTGGTAAAAAGAACAAATTACGGGTTCATGCTTTTCAAGACATCACATCAATTCAAAAAACAACTATCCAACAGCCAAAATAAGTGGAGCAAATGATGGGTCAAACCGTTAGAAAATTTCTTGCTAAAATGATTTACCCGATATTTATTATCGCGCTTCTTATGCCTGTCCCGGCAAGTGCTGGATGCGAGGATGATGCTGGAGTAGGCGTAGATTGGAGTGGTTGCAGGAAACGCAATTTGATATTGAGTGGCACGGATTTTACCGGAGCGAATTTACGAAAAACAGACCTTATCGGTAACGACATGCGAAATGTTAAGCTAGATAATGCTGTTCTGGAGAAAGCCCTTTTAGCCAGGACAAATCTTTCTAACTCCTCTTTGAAAGGTGCAAATTTATCAAAGATTGAGGCCCAACGGATATCCTTCGTCAATGCCGATCTTAGTGATGCGAATTTTACCAAAGCGGAAATGCTTCGGGCTGATTTTTCAAGGGCAACACTCAATAATACCAATTTCAGCAAATCAGAATTTAGCCGCTCCCTCTTTAAGGGAGCAACCATAACCAATGTTGATATGAGTTTCGCCAATCTTTCGAGAGCTGATTTTACCGGAGCGGAAATTGATGGTTTGGATCTTAAAACAAGTTGGGTTTATCTGGCACGTTTTGAAGGGGTGGATTTATCCAAGGTGCAAAATTTACAACAGGATCAACTCGAACTCGCCTGCGGAGATGATAAAACCATTCTCCCTTCCGGACTTAGCAGACCATCCAATTGGCCATGCAACGGGAATGAATAGTCTCTAACGCGTTAATTCTTTCATCGCATCACCAATGCCGCTTAGGGTGAGTGGGTACATGCGCTCATTGAATATCTGTTTTATCATTGCGGTGGATTGGGTATAGCGCCAGCCTTTTTCAGGCACGGGATTGAGCCAGATTGTTGAGGGCCATTGATCGGTAACACGGCGCAGCCAGGTCTCGCCGCTTTCAGGGTTCCAGTGTTCCACACCGCCGCCGGGGTAGACAATCTCATAGGGGCTCATGGCCGCATCACCGACAAAGATACATTTATAACTGGGGCCATAGGTGCGCAAAACATCCCATGTGTCGCGCTGCTCTCCATAGCGACGGGCGTTGTCTTTCCACACGCCTTCATAAAGACAATTGTGGAAGTAAAAATATTCCATGTGCTTAAATTCTGCCCGCGCTGCCGAGAATAATTCTTCGACCGTGCGAATATAACCATCCATTGAACCGCCGACATCGAGAAACAGTAAAAGCTTCACCGCGTTGCGCCGTTCGGGCCGGGTTTTTACGTCCAGATATCCGTTTTCGGCTGTTGCGCGAATGGTGCCGTTCAGATCAAATTCATCGGCTTCCCCTTCGCGTGCCCACCGGCGTAGGCGTTTTAGGGCAACCTTAATATTGCGAGTGCCGAGCTCGACGTTATCGTCAAAATTTTTGAACGCACGTTTATCCCAAACCTTCACCGCTCTATTGTGGCGGCTTTCATTTTGACCAATGCGCACCCCTTCCGGATTATAGCCGTAGGCGCCAAATGGTGAAGTGCCGGCCGTGCCGATCCATTTTGAACCGCCCTGGTGGCGCTTTTCTTGTTCGGCAAGTCGTTCCCGAAGCGTTTCCATCAGTTTTTCCCAGCCGCCAAACGCCTCAATTTCTTTTTGCTCTTCAGGATTAAGATGTTTCTGCGCCATTTTGCGAAGCCATTCTTCAGGAATTTCCTGTTCGCCCACTTCCCCTAAACCGGAAACCGCTTCCACCCCTTTGAACACTTCGGCAAACACCCGATCGAACTTATCAATGTTGCGCTCATCCTTAACCAGTACGGCACGCGCCAGGAAATAAAACTCCTCCACGTCCCACATGGCCACACCCTTTTCCATGGCTTCCAGCAGAGTGAGATATTCTCGCAGGGATATGGGAACTTTGGCTTGTTTCAGGCTGTAGAAAAGGTTGGTGAACATGGATCAGTTTTTACCTTCCAATTTTATCACGATCAAATTCCGTTGTCTGGTAAATCTGGTTGATCCAGTTACCAAATAACAAATGGGCGTGGCTGCGCCAGCGGTTTTGCGGGGGCATTGTCGAGTCGTCGGCAGGGTAATAATTATGGGGCACTTCGATTGCGGTTCCCTGCGCAATGTCCCGATCATATTCCTCTTTCAAAGAAGAAGAATCATATTCAATATGGTTGAAAATATAGAGCCGCTTGCCTTCTTTCTCCGAAATCAAACACGGCCCGGTCACATCGCTTTCCATTAGAAGCTCCAGCCCCTTGTGCTGGCTAATATCCTCACTGCGCATCTCTGTCCATCGGGAAACGGGGATGGAAAAATCATCCGAAAAGCCGGCGAGATAGGGGGAGGAGGGATTGAGGTTGCGGTGACGGTAAACGCCGAAGGCTTTGTCTTTCAATTCATGTTTGGGAATGCCGTGAAAATGATAGGCCGCCGCCATCGCCCCCCAGCAGATATTAAAAGTTGAATGAACATGGGTGCGGGTCCACTCAAATATCTCCTGTAACTCGTTCCAGTACGTCACGTCTTCAAAATCGAGTAACTCGATCGGTGCCCCGGTAATGATAAAGCCGTCAAATTTTTGATCCCTGATCTCCTCCCATTTCTTATAAAACGACAACAGATGGTCTTCGTCGGTGTTCTTGCTCCTGTGGCCCGTCATCCGCACCAGGGTCATTTCCACCTGCAAGGGGGTGGCACCCACAAGCCGCGCGATCTGCGTTTCCGTGCGAACTTTGTCGGGCATCAGGTTGAGCAGGCCAATATGCAGCGGGCGAATGTCTTGGCGCGCCGCGGCCTTATCATCCATCACCATCACCCCCTCAGCCTCAAGCGTGGCGCGGGCGGGGAGTTTGTTGGGAATGCGAATAGGCATGGGTAACCTCAATTATGAATACAAAAAAAACCGGCAGCGAAATCGCGACCGGTTCGACATCGGGCTTCATAATTTTCTGCACCCAACAGCGGCCCTTTAGCAATTTCTTTAGAGCATAAAAACCCTAATGTGGCTGCAAGCCGACCGGCCAAATCACCACGAGGAGAATGTAGGAGGGTGAGGGGGTTGGGTCAATGGGGGTTTAGTCGATCCCAATATCTAAATCATTTCGTAATGCAGTTTTCAAAGCTGTATGAGCTTTTTGTCTCATTGGTTTATTATCATTGGTATCAATTACTTGCTGGATTGCGTGCCTCACCTCCTTTGGAGCCACGAGATCGCAGCGCATTTGCCAATATGCAAACTCCTTCGCTGCCTCATCAGTACCTTCAACAGCAGCCCGGTGATACGCCTCTAATAAACCTACATATGCAGCTTTACGCTCTCCAAATGAACGGTTGCGTTTTTCAACCCTATTACCTAGCCATGATTGAATCATAGCGGTAACGATAGAACCTAATCCGAATGCTGTAAGCAACTCTATAATACCAATATTGTTCATCTAGAATGCCTTCCCATACTCAAAAATGCCAAGCAGGGTCTTGCCTGTTTCCGAGAACTCTCACGATCACGATATTTTTCCCTCGAAGTTGATAATAAATTGAATGGGAGCGGTGTTCGTAACGACGTAGACCCGCCTTGATGAAAGAATAATCATTCCCCCAGGACTGGTTATCCGCGAGAACTTGAAACTTTTCTTCCAAACTGGAAATATAGTCCTTTGCTGTCGCCCAGCCGAAATTCAAAATTGAATATTCGTATATTCCTTCAATCTCACTTTTGGCTTTGTGTGTAAGTTTACAACTTCCCATCTCGTCGCAGTTTTACCTCAACCTGTTTCATTATATCAGAAACGGAGCTCTTGCTAATTCCACTATCTAATCCCTCATCAATTAGTGTGCGTAATTCCCGCTCTGCAAGATTACGATCTTGGTCACGCCTGATAAGGTCGCGAAAATATTCGCTGTCATTTCCATATCGACCGCTGTTTACTTGGGTTTTCACCCAATCTTCCATCGGCTCTGGAATGGTAATTGTCTTACGCATCATCGCCATTTGAATTCTCCTTTAAGACAACTTAGCATATGATAATAGTATGATGCAAGTCATACTATTATCATCCCCCCTCACCCGTTCCTCCGCGCCATAAACGCCAGCCGCTCAAACAAGTGCACGTCCTGCTCGTTCTTCAACAATGCCCCGTGCAGTTTTGGTAGGGCGTTTTTGGCTTTGTCTCTAAGGGTCTGCGGGTCAACATCATCGGCCACCAGCAGGCGGATCCAGTCGAGTGCCTCTGAAGTCGAGGGCTTCTTTTTTAGGCCCGGGGTTTCGCGCACTTCATAGAATTGTTTCAGCGCCTCGGCCACCAGCCGTTTTTTGATGCCGGGGTAGTGAACCTCAACAATCTGGTTCAACACATCAGCTTCGGGGAACGCTATATAGTGGAAAAAGCAGCGCCGCAGAAAGGCGTCCGGCAGCTCTTTTTCGTTGTTGGAAGTGATGATGATAATCGGGCGGTGTTTGGCTTTCACGGTCTTGTCCAACTCGTAACAATAGAACTCCATTTTATCGAGTTCTTGCAGTAAGTCGTTGGGAAATTCGATATCGGCTTTGTCAACCTCATCAATCAGCAGCACAATTTTCTCATCCGCCTCAAACGCTTCCCAAAGCTTACCCTTTTTGATGTAATTACGAATGTCTTCGACTTTTTTATCCCCCAACTGGCTGTCGCGCAGCCGCGATACGGCGTCATATTCATACAGCCCCTGTTGGGCTTTGGTGGTGGATTTTATGTTCCATTCCAGCATTTGCAGGCCAAGGGATTGGGAGATTTGTTTGGCCAGTTCAGTCTTGCCTGTCCCCGGCTCCCCCTTCACCAAAAGCGGACGCTCCAAAGTAATGGCCGCGTTTACCGCCGTGGTTAAATCTTGCCCTGCTACGTAGGATTTTGTTCCGGTAAATTTCATGGGTACGGCTTTGGTTGGACATTTTTACAAGTACAATATTTACAGCACCTTGCCCGCACGTGGCAACCTGTCCGGCTATTATTGACAAGCGGAGCGGGAGATTTTTTCGTTCACGCGGGAAACCGCAACCCGCGTCCAGCCTGCATTCAAAAAACCCAGTTTTTGTGCTACCCGTTTGGTGACATCAATCACCCGTCCTTTGATAAAAGGCCCGCGGTCGTTGATACGTACAATAACGGAGCGACCATTGCGCAGGTTTGTCACTCGCACTTTTGTGCCGAAACGCAAAGTGCGGTGGGCAGCTGTGATGGAATTGGGACTGGCCCGCTCTCCGCTCGCGGTAATGCTGGTCATGGCGTACCACGAGGCCTTTCCGCATTGAACCTTCGGGTGTTTTGCAGCAATTGCGGGTGTGAGGCTCGCAGCGAATATCACAAATATCAACAGTGTTTTCATCGCAGTTCTGTGCTCTCAAATTGTGGCATAAAAAAAGCCCATGGGGTGAACCACGGGCTTAATTAGTTTTACTGAAGGGTCAAACCTTACTTGTCGTCGTCTTCGTTCTTTTTCAATGCGGCGCCCAGAATATCGCCCAGGGACGCACCGGAATCTGATGAACCGAATTGTTTCACCGCTTCTTTTTCGTCAGAAATTTCCAGCGCTTTGATCGACAGATTCACCTTACGGTTTTTCTTATCAAACAAAGTCACGCGGGCATCGATCTTCTGGCCAACTGAGAAACGCTCCGGGCGCTGCTCGTCACGGTCGCGGGAAAGGTCGTGGCGTTTCACGAAAGCTTCAATGTCGGTATCGACAATCTTCACTTCCAATCCGCCATCAATCACCTTCAGAACTTCGGCAGTTACCACAGAGTTTCTGCGGATTTCGCCGCTTTCTCCACCGCTCATCGGGTCGGCACCATCAAGCTGTTTGATACCAAGCGAAATACGTTCTTTTTTCACGTCAACATCCAGCACTACAGCTTTCACCGTATCGCCCTTGTTGAAGTTTTCGATGGCTTCATCGCCGGAGAGGCTCCAGTCCAGATCGGACAAGTGAACCATGCCGTCAACATCGCCTTCAAGACCGATGAACAGACCGAACTCGGTTTTGTTTTTAACCTCGCCTTCAACAACAGTACCTTGCGGGAATTGTTCTGCAAACGTATCCCACGGGTTGGAAAGGTTTTGTTTCAGACCAAGCGAAATACGGCGCTTGGAAGGATCAACCTCCAGCACAACAACTTCAACTTCCTGAGACGTGGCAACGATTTTACCCGGATGCACATTCTTCTTTGTCCACGACATTTCAGAAACGTGAATCAGGCCTTCAATGCCCGGTTCCAGTTCAACAAATGCACCATAATCGGTGATGTTGGTAATGCTGCCGGTAACTTTCATATCCACTGGATATTTGGCGTCAATGGCATCCCATGGATCAGATTCAAGCTGCTTCATGCCCAGAGAAATACGGTGCGTATCCTGATTAACCCGGATAATCTGCACTTTGACGGTTTCGCCAATGGTCAAGATTTCAGTCGGATGATTAACCCGGCGCCAGGCCATATCGGTAACATGCAACAGGCCATCAATACCGCCCAGATCCACGAACGCGCCATAGTCGGTGATGTTTTTAACCACGCCCTCAACAACCTGACCTTCTTCAAGGTTTTGTACGATTTCCGAACGCTGTTCCGCACGGCTCTCTTCCAGGACTGATCTGCGCGACACCACGATATTGCCCCGACGGCGGTCCATTTTCAAAATCTGGAACGGCTGCATAGTGTTCATTAACGGGGTGACGTCTCTGATCGGACGAATGTCCACCTGCGAGCGGGGCAGGAAGGCTGTTGCACCATCCAGATCGACGGTAAAGCCGCCTTTTACCTGATTGAAAATCTGGCCTTCAACTTTTTCTTCGGCTTCGAATTTCTTCTCGAGTTTAATCCAGCTCTCTTCGCGGCGGGCCTTGTCGCGGGACAGGACGGCCTCGCCCAGGGCGTTTTCAACACGTTCAAGATAAACTTCAACGGTATCGCCAATTTTCAGGCCACCGTCTTTTAAATTCAGGCCGAATTCTTTCAAGGCAACGCGGCCTTCAACTTTCAGGCCTGCATCAATGATCGCCATGTCTTTTTCGATGGCAGTCACTATACCTTCAACCACAGTTCCTTCCTGGATGGACTGGGCGGCAAGGGATTCGTCTAGGAGGGCTTCAAAGTCCTCCATTGAGGGGTTCATATCTGACATTTATTCTCCAAAAATCCGCGAATATAATTTCTATTCGCGAATGTGCACCGGGGTTTGTGTTTCATTTATCGACTGTTTCCGCCCCGCCCGCATTTGGTGCGGACTAATCCGGTTGATACCGGTGGGGTGCAAAAAAGCGGAAGGCCGGTTTGCTACTACGTTGAATTAAAAAGGAAAAACCGTATGGGCTAGGCCCACTAACTCAACATATTCACGCTGATCTGGCTTGTTTTACAAGGTCCAAAGCCACCATGAATGCGGCTTCTATATCCATTTGTGACGTATCGAGCAAGTGGGCATCTTCTGCCGGCTTTAATGGGCTGTCTGCGCGCCCCATATCGCGTTCGTCCCGGGCCCGAATATCTTCCAGAATTTCATTGAACTCCGCCTGTTTTCCTTGCAGTTGCATTTCGTTCCAGCGGCGCAGTGCGCGGACATTCGCGGAAGCTGTGACATAGAGTTTCACCTGCGCATCGGGGCACACAACCGTGCCAATATCGCGCCCGTCCAGCACCGCACCAGGGGGCGTGTTGGCAAATTTACGCTGTTGCTCCACCAGAGCGGCGCGAACCCTTGGCATGGCGGCCACTTTTGAGGCTGCATTGCCGATAGCGTGGTCGGAAAGAATATCCCGATTCAGAGCTCCCAATTCCACGTTCTCGGCGGCTTTTACCGCCAACATTTCGTCATCCAACGGCTCTCCATTTTGCATCAAGGCGTGGGCAACGGCACGGTAGGTAAGCCCTGTATCCAGATGGGGCAGGCTGAACTTCTCAGCCAGTTTGCGTGCCAGTGTTCCTTTTCCGGAAGCGGCAGGGCCATCGATCGCGATAATAAAAGGGCGGGTCATGGTTTGATGTCTAAAAGTTCCCGACCACTGTATCAACCATTTTTACCCTAACCTCACATGTCGCATGGAAGTTTTATCTCGCTTGTCCTATATCAATTCCAGACATCGCTTTTGGAATCTTGTTATGAACACCACTCGCACCACCGCCCGTACTACTTCTCCTGAGCAAATGAGCAACACCTATGGCTTTGAGCAGATAGGCGAGGGGAAAAAGCAGGACAAGGTGAATGATGTTTTTCACTCGGTTGCCACGCGCTACGATGTGATGAACGATCTGATGTCAGCCGGCATGCACCGGCTTTGGAAAAGTGCGCTGGTTACAAAAGCCGCGCCTTCAAAAATTGCCCCATGGCATGGCCTCGATGTGGCGGGGGGGACAGGTGATATTGCTTTTCGTCTGGTGGAAGCTTCCAACAACAATGCCTATGTCACGGTTCTGGATATCAACGGTTCCATGCTTGATGTGGGCCGGGAGCGGTCTGCCAAAATGAGCATGACGGAAAATGTGGATTTTGTTGAAGCTAATGCAGAAGATCTGCCCTTTGAAGACAGCAGTTTCGACGCTTACACCGTGGCCTTTGGTATTCGTAACGTGTCGCATATGGACCGCGCTTTAGAAGAAGCCTATCGGGTGTTAAAGCCCGGCGGGCAGTTTTTGTGTCTGGAATTTTCTGAAGTTGATGTTCCGATGTTGGACCGGTTTTATGATTTATGGTCTTTCAACGCCATTCCTCAAATTGGGCGCATGGTGACGGGGGATGCCTCCAGTTACCAATATCTGGTGGAGAGCATTCGTAAATTTCCCAACCAGAACAGTTTTGCAAATTTTATTCGTGAAGCCGGGTTTGGGCGGGTGAGTTTTCGTAACATGAGCGGCGGAATTGCCGCCCTTCATACGGGCTGGAAAATATAACTCGGCCATGACCAATATCCGCGCATTCTTTTCATTGTTTCGGGCGCTCTTTGTATTAATGCGCGAAGGGGTGATTACCGCACTGCCCGATGAGGGCGCGCCAACCCCTATTGTCGGCTTGAAATTTATTGCTAAAATCATTCGCCGCCGCCGGGCGAAGGACGAAAAGCAATCCAAAATTCTTGGGAACGCGCTTACAAGGCTGGGGCCAAGCTGGGTAAAGCTGGGTCAATTCCTGGCCACCCGCCCGGATGTTGTGGGGGAAAGCATCGCCAGGGATCTGGAGCTGTTGCAGGACCGGATGGCCCCTTATTCAACCGAGAAGGCGCGTGCCATTGTTGAGGCAACACTGGCGGCGAAAGTTGATGATTTGTTTGTCGAATTCGGCCCGTCCATTGCAGCCGCCTCCATTGCCCAGGTGCACAAAGCGCGGGTTCGCAATGAAGACGGCATTGAGCGGGATGTGGCGGTAAAGATTATTCGCCCGGGAGTGCGCGAACGCTTTGTCTGGGATTTGCAAACATTTTATATTGCCGCGCGAACGTTGAACCGGTTTTTCCCGGCACTTGATCGTCTGCAACTAGTGTCGATTGTCGATATTCTAGCCAATTCCGCCAAGCTGGAAATGGAATTGCGGATGGAGGCCGCCGGGTTTTCCGAAATGGCGGAAAACATCAAAGATGATGAAGGGTTTCGCGTGCCCGCGGTTGACTGGAAACGCTCTGGCCGGGATTGCATTACTATGGAATGGGTGGATGGAATAAAATTCACTGATATGGAGGCCATTCAGGCGTCCAGCCATGATTTGAAAGCCGTGGCCAACACCTTGAACCAAAGCTTTTTGCGTCAATCAATCCGTGATGGGTTTTTCCATGCGGATATGCACCCGGGCAATTTGTTTCTTGCCCCTGATGGAGACATCGTCGCGGTTGATTTAGGTATTTCCGGGCGACTGAGCAAACCCGAACGTCGGTTTTTGGCGGAGATACTCTACGGCTTTATCCAACGGGATTATCGACGGGTGGCGGAGGTGCATATTGAGGCCGGATATGTGTCTCAAGACAAGGACGTGGACAGCTTTGCCCAGGCATTGCGCGCCGTTGGGGAGCCAATTTACGGCAAGCCCGCGGATCAGATTTCCATGGCTTCTCTATTGACGCTCCTGTTTGAAATTACCGATTTGTTCGACATGAAAACCCAGCCGCAATTGATCCTTTTGCAAAAAACCATGGTGGTGGTGGAAGGGGTTGCGCGAAAACTCGATCCGCAATTCAATATGTGGGAATCCGGTGGGCCGATTGTCACCCCGATTGTCACCCGTTTTGTCGGGCCCCTGGGCAAAATGGATGAAGCGGTCGATGGATTAAAGGCTGCAAGCCAATTGTTGCGTCTGGCACCGGACATGGCCAAGCGGGCTGAATTGCTCAGCCACGAAATTGATACAATGGCAAAACACGGCGTGCGGCTGGATAAACCCACCATTGCCGCCATTGGAAAAGCCGAAGCCCGCCATTCCCGTTCTGGCCGTGTGGCCCTTTGGGTCATCGCCGTCTCAATGGCTGCTCTGGTATGGAACCAATTTGTGTAGTTGAATGGTGTTATGAGCATTTCCCAAACATTTCAGTCCCGCACAATCCTCCTGATTATTGGCGGCGGTATTGCCGCTTATAAATGCCATGACCTCATTCGCCGATTACGCGAGCGCGGGGCAATTGTGCGCTGTGTAATGAGCGAAGCCGCACAACAATTTGTCACGCCGATGAGCATAGGTGCGTTAACGGGCGAGCCGGTTTTCACAAATATCTGGGATAGCGACGCAGAGCACGATATCGGGCATATCCGGCTGGCGCGGGAGGCTGATCTGATAATCGTCGCCCCGGCAACGGCTGATTTAATGGCAAAAATGGCCAATGGTCTGGGTAATGATCTGGCGTCCACCATTTTATTGGCTGCGAATTCCCCGGTGCTTGTGGCCCCGGCCATGAACCCGGCCATGTGGGACAACCCTGCCACCCGGCGCAATGTTGAAACGTTGGAAGAAGATGGCATCTCTTTCATTGGCCCAAATGAGGGAGAAATGGCGGAAACAGGCGAAGCGGGTTTTGGCCGCATGGCGGAACCGATGGAAATTCTCTTGGCTGCCGAAAAGATGTTGGACGATTCCCCCAAACCCCTTTTGGGAAAACGCGCCATCGTGACCTCCGGCCCAACCCGCGAGGACATCGATCCGGTGCGCTATATCTCCAATCATTCCTCTGGCAAACAGGGTCATGCGATCGCTGAAGAACTTGCCCGTGCCGGGGCCGAAGTCTTGTTGATTTCAGGCCCGGTGAATATTCCCGACCCGGTTGATGTTACCGTGGTGAACGTCATTTCTGCCCTCGACATGCAACAGGCTGTGGAACGCGCCCTGCCGGCAGATATCGCCGTCTTCGTTGCCGCAGTGGCCGACTGGCGGGTGGATAGCCAAGCTGGGGAAAAAATCAAGAAAGACGGTAGCGGCAAAATTCCTGCGCTTAAGATGATCGAGAACCCGGATATTCTAAAAGGGGTTGCAACCCGTAAGAAAGATCGCCCTGAGCTGGTTATCGGGTTTGCCGCAGAGACTGAAAATCTGGTTGATCACGCGCGGGCCAAACTGGCCAGCAAGGGCGCAGATTGGATTGTTGCCAATGATGTATCGCCTGAAAACAATGTGTTTGGTGGCAATTCAAATTCGGTTGTGCTGGTGGATAAGGGCGGCGATGAAGCCTGGCCAAAATGCTCCAAAAGCGAAGTGGCTGAACGGTTGGTGACCAGAATTGCTGAACGGTTCGAAGTGGTGAGCGTTTAAGTTTTCCCCGACCTCCTGTTACCGACGACGACGTCGCCGCTCGTTAGGGGGTTGGAAGGCAATTTTGTTGTGAAATTTGCAGTAGGGTTTGTCATCACTGCACTTGTGGCCGCAAAAGGTTAAGCCAGGCAGTGACGGATCACCCGTTGGCCACCGGCAGGTGGTTTCGGTTAATTCCATCAAGTCCAGTTTTTTGGATATTGGTGCGACGACTTCTTCTTCAACCCGAGGCGGTTTATGAGCAACAGCAACATCCGAGCCAGCCCGCCCGTTGGGGCGTGAATTTGCTCGTGCAGAACGGGAATAGCCGCCCGTACCTCTGGAGCGCGGTGCAGAAGGCTTGCGTCTGGAACCGCCGCCTGATTTTCCTGCTGGCTTGACCCGGCCGGAAAGGCCCAGCCGATGCACTTTACCAATTACCGCATTGCGGGTGACACCGCCAAGTTCTGCGGCAACCTGGCTGGCGCTTAATCCATCAGCCCATAATTTTGCCAAACGGGCTACACGTTCATCGGTCCATGACATGGAAGTTCCTCGCATTGTTTTCGCTTGCCAGGTCTTGAATTTCAGCGCAAAGAAATCTTGCCCGTTTTCCATAAAATTTGAAAAACGGTGTAAAACCATCGCTGTTGAAGCGAGGCCATCCTACAGGAATTTCGGCTCTGTTTAGTGCCTGACTATGTCTTGAAAATAATCTACTATGCAGATTGACTCCGCCGCAAGAGTCATCAAGCCAACACGAATCATTTTTTCACTTTGTCCCCAGACAAAAGAATCAACTTGCGCAAAACTCAAGGAATCTGGGGATAAGAGGGTAAATTTATGCTCCTGGCACGATTTTCTCTTGCGTGTGTGATGTTTGCAATTTCCAGCTTGTAACCCGCACCGACATGCCTCAAGGGAAGGTTATGGAGCTGTGGATCCCCATCACAATTGCAGCCGCATTTTTGCAAAATGTGCGATCTGCCACGCAAAAACACCTCAAAAGCGTTATGGGCGACACGGGCGCCACATTTGTACGTTTTGGCTTTGGCTTGCCGGTGGCGGCATTTTATTGGGTGGTGTTGGTCAAGGGTTTCGGTTTTAGTGTTCCCACTTTCACAACGGGTTTTTGGGTTTGGGTGATAATTGC
>QILU01000179.1 GCA_003233475.1 Ahrensia sp. | reverse complement strand
CAGAATTTCCCATCTCGCACCTCATACTTGGTCGGTTTGTTCAGGCTGAGTTGACCGCGAGCAACCCAGTCAGCGACCCAGTCGAGCATTGCCGATATCGGTACTGATGGGCGACCAAAAATCTTAACGGATTGATTGGAATCACTGAGCAGTGCAGTTGGTGCTTCGGTGCCGATGATAGTCGGTTCAATATCCAGACGGCTACCAAGCTCTTGTGCAAGCCATCGAAAGAGTTTGCGGCCCGGTTATATTAATCGGCGTGGTTGGTGTTTCACAATGGCGCAAAAGCCGAAGTGCCTGCTCATTTGCATCACCCTGCCATATCAAATTGACATGCCCCATGGAGATATCGATGGCATCACCTTTTGTGATGCGCTGGGCCAGATCGAATAAAACACCATATCGCAGGTCTATCGCATAGTTGAGACGGAAAATCCGACCCGGTGTTCCGTGCCGCTTGGAAAAATACTGAAACATGCGTTCGCGGCCGAGGCAGGACTGGGCATATTCACCAACCGGCTGAGGCTGAGTATTTTCATCTGCCCCGCGCGGTGATAATTTCAAATCCACAAACGGATAAATATTGCCGGTGGAAAAAGCGATAATGCGCGACTGTGCAAAGATATCTGCAGTGATTGCGGCAGCGTGAACATTCATTGCCCAGGTCTGCGGCTGGTTATCTGTGGAACCAAACTTCATGCCGGCCATGAAGATAACATTTTTCATGCGCGGCAGAGCCTTTACCTGTTCAGCATCAAGAAGATCGGCTGTTGTTGTCTCAATACGCCAATCCTCAAGTCTTTCGCGCACGGAGTGATCGCCAAATCTCGCAACGCCGAGAATTCGTTTTGACGGGGCGGCCCGGCGTGCCATTCGAGCCAGTGTGGGGCCCATCTTTCCCGAAACGCCGAGGATCAGAATATCGCCATCAATCGCGGCCAGATCATCGACCAACGCGTCGCTTGGAACGGACATAATATCGTCAAGTTGTTCGACACTTTCGATGCGTGCGGGAAGTTCTGTTTGAGCTTTATTTTTACCGGCCGTATCACTATTTTGCAAAAGCATATTCTCCCCGAAATCGTTGGACTTGTTCCGCAACATTGTGCGGCGCACCTTAGCCTTGGGCCCTGGCGCTGATTTATAAGTTCTGACCTTAGAGGATATTAACCTATAGAAATCAACTATTCAACCGGCTGGTTGATTATAAGCAATTTCTCTTTGTTGCTTGCCTGATGAATTGGAAATTGTGCCAGAGTTTTGGATTGGATACTAAACTTGGCACAAATCTGTAACTACGCCGAATGTCATTCCTTGAGGAACGCTTACCCCGACAATAATGACAATCCCCTAATCCGGGTTCCCGTGTTTTTTCCTGGAAGTATTTGACGGGTAAGATGGCATTTGCAAAAACTCTGAACTGCGTTAACCTGCTTCAGGTTATCAACTAACCGGATGATTGAAATTCCGGATCCGCTTCGTATAACAACAAAAGGTAGTAAAATATGCCCATATTAAACCGTGCCGCCGAACTCCATGAAGAAGTTACCGGCTGGCGCCGCGACTTTCACTCAAACCCGGAACTTTTATACGAAGTTCATGAAACTGCAGGCAAGGTTGCCCGATTACTTGAGCAATTCGGGGTGGATGAGATTGTCACAGGCATTGGACAAACCGGTGTGGTGGGCATTATCAACGGAAATAAAACCGACAGTGGCAAGACGATTGGATTGCGCGCTGATATGGATGCTTTGCCAATCAAAGAAGCAACCGGAAAAGATTATGCGTCAAAAGTTGAGGGCGTTATGCATGCATGTGGCCATGACGGACACACCGCAATGTTGCTGGGGGCAGCAAAGTATTTGAGTGAAACGCGTAATTTCAACGGCCGGGTGGCGGTGATTTTTCAACCGGCCGAAGAAGGCGGTGCGGGCGGCAAGGCGATGATTGATGACGGATTGATGGATAGATTTTCCATCGATGAGGTTTATGGCATGCACAATGCTCCGACTATTCCTGTGGGTAATTTTGCCACCCGTGAAGGTGCCATGCTGGCATCCATTGACACGCTGGAAATCACCGTCACAGGAATAGGCGGGCATGCCGCTATGCCTCAGAATTGCATTGACCCGATTGTAGCCGCATCAGCAATTGTTCAGGCGATACAGACCTTTGCCTCCCGCAATGTTGATCCGTTGAATTCGGTTGTGGTTTCAATCACCAAGTTTAACTCCGGCAACGCCCTTAACGTAATACCGCAAGAAGCCTCGCTTGGTGGTACAGTCAGATGTCTAGATGAAGAATTGCGTGATCTTGCGGAAAAGCGCATTGGTGAAATTGTTGACCATGTTGCGCAGGCCCATGGTTGCACGGCAAAATTAAAATATGACCGCCTATATCCCACAACCGTCAATCACACCGAACAGGTTCGGTTTATTGGTGAGATTGCAAAATCCCTGGCCGGCGACAATCGGGTTGAAATGAATACCCCCCAGGTTATGGGCGGTGAAGATTTTTCATTCATGCTGCAGGCACGTCCGGGAGCATTCATCTATCTGGGAAATGGCGATACCGCAGGACTGCATCACCCGGAATATGATTTCAATGATGAGGCAATTCCCCACGGAATTTCGTTTTTTGCTGAGCTTGTTCACAAGGCGATGCCGATCAACTAATTCTATGTATTCAGAAAACGGTTTGACCGGATGCCAAATCCACCATCGTGTGCCCTGGAGTGTTAGTTGACAATTATTAATCAACCGGATAGTTACTAATGTAATTGCACCTGTCAAACAGGCAATTAAAAATCAGAAAAACTGATGAATAAACCGGGAGAAATATCATGAAGTTGAAATCACTTGTAATTGCCGGTGCATCCGCATTGGCGCTGGGTATATCGGGTGTCGCACCTGTTAGTGCCCAGACATTCAAATTCGCATTTCAAGCAGATGCACAATCGCTCGATCCGCATTCTTTGTTTGAAACATTTACTATTGGCCTTCTGGCTAATGTCTATGAGCCGCTGGTTGCCTATAATGGGGACATGGTCAAAGAGCCTCGCCTGGCAACCAGTTGGGAGATTGTTTCACCGACTAAATGGAAATTTAACTTGCGCAAGGGCGTCAAATTTCAAAATGGCAATGATTTCACGGCTGAAGATGTGAAATTCACCTGGGAGCGCATGAGCGCAGACGGCTCTGATATGAAATCCGTGGCCGGACAAATAAAAAACATCACTATTATTGATGATTATACCATTGAAATTGAAACGCCGGTGCCAAATCCGATTCTTCTCAACGACTTAACCGGCGTATTTATCATGGATAAGGAATGGTCGGTTGCAAACAATGCGACTATCCCTTCCAGCCCGAAGGACGCTGGCCGGGATGGGTCATATGCAACCACCAATGCAAATGGCACAGGGCCATTCATGGTTGAATCGCGCCAACCGGATGTAAAAACCGTAATGGTGCGCTATGATGGGCATTGGAACAAGGATATTGCCACCAATGTTCAACGTGTTGAATTTACACCGATAAAACAGGCTGCAACCCGTGTTGCCGCCTTGCTCTCGGGTCAACTCGATCTGGTTTATCCGGTACCGGTTCAGGACTGGAATCGTTTGAACAGCGCGCCTGGTGTTAAATCACTGGCTGGACCAGAGGCACGTACAATCTTCCTTGGAATGGATCAGGCTCGCGACGAGTTGTTGTATTCTTCCGTTAAAGGTAAAAACCCTTTCAAGGACGTTCGAGTGCGCAAGGCATTTGCTGCGGCCATTGATCTTGAAGCAATCAAGAAAACCATTATGCGCGGGGCGGCAACGCCGGCGGGCCTGATGTGGGCACCACAAATTGAAGGTTACAATGCTGCGGCCAACACGCCTTATAAGTATGATCCTGAAATGTCCAAAAAGCTTCTCGCCGAGGCGGGGTATGCTGATGGCTTCACTTTGACGATGGATTGTCCGAACAATCGTTATGTCAATGATGAAAAAATCTGTCAGGCCGTTGCCGGAATGCTGGCGAAGGTCGGTGTGAAAATTGACCTGCTGGCCCAGCCTAAATCCAAGTATTTTGCCAAAGTGATGGCCCAGGGTGGCTATGATACGTCTTTCTATCTGCTTGGTTGGACACCAGGTACGATGGATGCTTACAACGTGTTCAGCTTTCTTCTTGCCTGCCGCCCCGAAGGAAGCAAGGTTGGAGCCTTCAATTTTGGCGGCTATTGCAGCGAGCGCATTGATGAACTGGCAAAAATAATCGAAAGCGAAACTGACGCCACAAAACGTCAGGCGGCAATTGATGAAGGTGCCAAAATTCTGAAAGATGAAGTTGGCTATTTGCCACTTCATCAGCAGCCCTTATCTTGGGGTGTGCGTGATGGAGTATCAGTTGCCCAGCGTGCCGACAATGTTCTCGATATTCGCAATGTGGTAATGCCATAATTACTTAGACAAAAAGCCTGCCTTTGTTTAGTTTCAAAGGCAGGCTTTTTATCGACGATGTGGGGTATCCATGATTTTGTTTGTCGGCAGGCGCCTTTATCAGGCAGCGTTGGTTATGCTCACCGTTGCCCTTATTGCATTTGCCATGTTTCAATATGTCGGTGATCCGATTTCCAATCTGGCCGGCCAGGAAACTTCGTTTGCCGATCGCGAGAAACTCAAGCAGGATCTCGGCCTGAATGACAGCGTTCTGGTACAATTCGGGCGCTTCGTGACCAATGCTGTACAAGGCGAGTTTGGCAACAGTTATCGATTGCGAAAGCCGGTAAAAGAACTGATTGCCGAGCGCTTCCCTGCTACCCTCGAACTATCATTGTTATCGGCGTTTCTGGCATTGCTGGTTGGCATTCCAATGGGAGTTTTTACCGCGCTCAAGCCTAACAGTTGGCTATCCCGGGGGTTCATGACCTTGTCACTGATCGGCATTTCGCTGCCAACATTTCTGATTGGTATTTTCTTGATTCTGTTTTTTGGCGTCATTTTGCAATGGCTACCAACCTTCGGGCGTGGCGAAGTTGTGAATTTGGGCTGGTGGTCAACCGGATTTTTGACGGTGAGCGGCTGGAAATCAGTGATCATGCCCGCAATCACTCTGGCGATTTTTCAGATGACCCTTATTGTGCGGCTCATCAGGGCAGAAATGCTTGAGGTTTTGCGCACCGACTACATTAAATTTGCGCGCGCGCGCGGTTTGAAAGAAAGTTCGATCAGTTTTTCCCATGCGCTTAAAAACACACTGGTACCGGTAATTACAATTATCGGATTGCAGGTTGGTTCACTTATCGCCTTTGCAATTATTACCGAAAGCGTATTCCAATGGCCGGGTATGGGATTGTTGTTCATTCAGGCGATTGAGGAAGTCGATATCCCGATCATGGCCGCCTATCTGATGCTTATCGGATTTATTTTTGTCGTTATCAATCTGGTGGTGGATATATTGTATTACACCATCGACCCGCGATTGAGGGTTGATCAATGAGAGACTTCCGGCAACGTTTTTTCAGCAGTGACTTGTGGTGGAGTTTCAAATCCTCTCCGGTTGTGATCGGTGCCGCAATTATTACCTTTGTCATGGTTTTTTCATCGGTATTTGCAGCTTTTGTTGCCCCGTTTAATGTCTTTGATCTCACTCAGTTTAATTTACTTGATAGTCTTAAACCTCCCGTTTGGATGGAAGATGGCAGCCGAATTTTTCTGTTGGGGACAGACGACCAGGGCCGCGATGTACTTTCTACCATCTTATATGGCAGCCGCGTATCACTGACGGTGGGATTTTTCTCAGTGATATTTGCCATGATCATCGGCATTGTTGTCGGATTGGTTGCCGGCTATTCTGGCGGATGGGTAGATGCGTTTTTGATGCGCATTGCCGATGTTCAACTGTCTTTTCCCGCCATCCTGATTGCGTTGCTGGTTAACGGTATCATTAGCGGTTTACTGCCTGGCGAAGCGCAGGAAAGACTGGCCGTTTATGTTTTGATTGTCGCCATTTCGCTCAGTTTCTGGGTGCAATATGCGCGCACGGTACGCTCATCAACCATGATTGAGCGTACCAAGGAATATGTACAGGCCGCCCAGGTTATCGGCCTGCCCCAATCGTTGATATTACTACGCCACATATTACCCAATGTGATGGGGCCAGTTCTGGTCATCGCGACTATCCAGTTGGCGCTGGCCATCATCACCGAAGCGACTTTGAGTTTCCTGGGGGTTGGGGTACCACCCACATCTCCATCGCTGGGAACACTTATTCGGGTTGGAAATGACTATCTGTTTTCTGGCGAATGGTGGATAACAGTGTTTCCGGGACTGGCGCTGGTCATACTGGTTCTGGCGGTGAATATCCTTGGTGACTGGTTGCGCGATGCGCTCAATCCTAAATTGAGGTAAGTGGAATGACGCTGCTGAAAATCAGAGATATGAGGGTTGAATTTCCTTCCAGGCGCGGTGGAGTTGTTGCCACTCAGGACGTGGGGCTTGAATTGGCGTCCGGTGAAATTCTGGGCATTGTTGGGGAATCAGGCGCGGGAAAATCAACCATTGCAAATGCGGTTCTGGGATTGCTTGAGCCACCCGGTATCATGCCAAAAGGACAGGTTCTGCTCGAAGGTGAGCGCATCGACGGCTTGCCGCTTGAAGCAATGCGAAAAATTCGGGGCAAACGCATTGGTATGATCTTCCAGGATCCGCTGACTTCGCTCAATCCTCTAAAAACCATCGAGGAACAGCTGGTCGAAACCATCACAACCCATTTGCCGTTGAATGAAAAACAAGCCAGCAAACGTGCAATTGAAATGCTGGATCAGGTTGGCATTGAAGATGCCGAAATACGCATCAAACATTACCCCCACCAGTTTTCAGGCGGAATGCGTCAGCGGGTGGTTATTGCATTATCGCTTTGTGCTGAACCCGATATAATTCTGGCCGATGAACCAACCACCGCCCTTGATGTTTCCATTCAGGCACAGATACTCGATCTCATGCGTAAACTGGTGAAAGAAACCGGCGTTGGTATGATTATCATTACCCACGATATGGGCGTAATTTCGGAAATCTGTGATCGGGTTATGGTAATGTATCGCGGAGAAATGGTTGAGGTTGGTGCGACGGCTAAAATCCTGGGCGACCCGGACCACCCTTATACACGCAGCCTTATCTCGGCAGTGCCGCGACCTGACAAACGCATGCACAGGTTTCCCCTGGTTGAATATATCGAAGAGGCCGGCATTCCCCACAAGCCGATTGATATCCAAACCCATTGGCTGGGGCAGGCGAGAAATTTCGGCGCGTCAGGAAATGAGATACTGGTAAGCGCCAAAAACCTTGAAATGCGCTTCACTACTGTGCGTTCCTTGTTCAAATCAAAACGGCGATATCTGAAAGCCGTTGATGATGTGTCTTTTGATATTCGTCAGGGAGAGGTTTTCGGTCTGGTGGGAGAATCGGGTTCGGGAAAGTCTACTATTGCCCGGCTGATATGCGGAATTTACAAACCTTTTGCCGGTCAGGTGATATTTGACGGCACCGATTTGACATCCCTTGGCTCGCGCAAAAAAGTAAACCAATACCGCCGTCAGATGCAGATGATATTTCAAGATCCGTTTTCATCCCTCAACGGGCGCATGAGGGTAGTCGATATCGTGGCTGAGCCGATCAGGTTCCATAAACTGGCAAGTTCTAATTCTGAGGTGCAGGCAATAGTTGCTGATTTGCTCGATCATGTAGGGCTGGGGGCGGCGGCGGGCAGAAAATTCCCGCATGAGTTTTCTGGCGGCCAACGCCAGCGCATATCCATTGCCCGGGCGTTGGCGACCCGGCCTCGGTTTCTGATTTGTGATGAACCCACCTCCGCCCTTGATGTATCTATCCAGGCTCAGGTGCTTAACCTTCTCAAGGATCTTCAGGAAGAGTTATCGCTGACGATGCTGTTTATCAGCCACGACCTTCCGGTTATTCGTCAGGTATGCGACCGGGTGGCGGTTATGCGAAACGGCAAGCTGGTTGAGGTTGCCAATACGGAAGACTTGTTTGAAAACCCACACACAGAATATTCGCGCCATTTGCTTGACTTGATGCCACGGCTTGGAAGCGTTAATCTGACTGGGTAATTGAGCTTTTAGTTCACTTACGGATATTGGTTTTGTAATTGCCAACAAGCAATGATATAGATTCAAAGATTGAAAAACATCAATAAAACAGGGTCGCTGTTCTCTAAATTATCGCGGATTCTAATAGGTGGATCATAACGGGAAAACAATATTTGTATGAAACTTAAAACAAAAACCGGTAGCCGTAAAAACGGCACTATACGTAATCCCGAACGAACTAAATCCCGACTGCTGCAGGCGGCACGCGAAGAGTTTTCGCGGCTTGGTTTGAGTGGAGCAAGAGTTGGTACAATCGCTGACAGCGCCGGTGTGAACAAGCAATTGTTGTACTATTATTTCGGCGACAAAGAGAGCCTGTATGCGGAAGTATTGGAGCAGGCATATAGCGAACTTCGCATCGGGGAACAGGCCTTAAATCTGGATATTCTTGCACCGGATAAGGCAATTGAGCGGTTTATAGAATTCAACTTTGATTATCTGATTGAACATCCATATTTTGTATCTCTGCTGAATGATGAAAACCTGCACAAAGCAAGGCATATCAAAAAATCCAAACGACTTCCGCAACTCCATGATCGTTTGCGCAATACAATAGGTGGCGCGCTTGAACGAGGGTTGGCCCAAGGCATATTCACCCGCAGTGTTGATCCCGTTGATTTGTATATCTCTATTGCTTCATTGTGTTTTTTTTATCATTCCAATGCCCACACCATGTCGGTGGTTTTCCAACGCGATTTATTTGCGCCCGAAGAGATAACGCGTCGTCGTGCCCACATTGTCGCGATGGTTATGGGTTATCTCACTGTCAAAGATGTTTCAACGGAGAATTAAAATAATCACCATTTCGGGTGCGCGTGCTTCATCTCTACAGCCAGTGTCGGATGGAACATAGGTGCTGATCCCATCATTACTGCCGCAGCACCAGCATCAAAATAGTGTTCAGCATCTTCAACAGTTGATACACCGCCTACTGCGACAACTTCCAGTGAAAGACCGTCTGCGGAAATAATGTCTAAAGCGGTCTCCACATTATCCAGGCTGAAAGCATGTATTCCGCGACCAAGAATTCCCGATACTTTTCGCTCCGCGCCAAACGCTGCTTCTCCATCTTCATTGACAACGCGACGCGATATTCCGTTGACCATAACAACGCCGGTTGCGTTACCGCTGACGGCTTGTAAAACTTCTGATATTACACTGTCGTTTGCAAAATGGCCGAGCTTCAACAGCACAGGAGCACCTTTTGCGTTTTCTTTCATGGCTGCTGCTATCTTGCCGGACAATTGCGCATCAAGGAATATGTCTCCCTCTGCAGTGCACACATTGGGGCAGGACAGGTTTGCCTCTATGACATGCGCTCCGGCTTCGCGCGCCATCGCCGCAAGATTGCCAAAATCGGCAATCATTTCCGAGACATCGGAATTGGGTTTCGGAGAAGCCACCACCGAGACAATTAACACCTGACCGGGTAACAGCGCTTTGCGGGCGCGAGCAACATCTGGCATCCAGTCTTCCGGCGCCTTTGAAGGCATTCCAAATGAAACCGAGCTGGTTATTGATTTGTGATCTGAAGGGCGCTTTTTCAGAAGTTTCTGCGCCTCGTCGAGTTGACCTGGATCAATTTGATCATCCCGGTCAATAAATACCCAGTTCGGCAGTTCCTGGCATGGGCGATATTCGCTGCGTACTGTTTTATAAGTCAGAATGTCAAATCCCAAACGACCATACATTTCAATCCAATTGGAGTTCAGTAAAAGGCCGGCTGGAATGCCCAGTCGCGAATTTACCGGCAATCCCAGAAATTCCTTTTTTGGTGTCTCAGGCACATCTGGAAATGGGCCTTCGTAAACAGGACCATTATCGTAGTTCCAATCAAAAGTGCGGTCGATATCATATGTATTAATCATTTCAAACATCCGGTTGGTTAGAACTTAATTTCACGCTACTGCAGAATGCTGATATTGCCAAGTCGAGATTGAGCAGTGGAGGCAGGTACCGCCTATTGCTGTGTTTTTCCGTCAACAGAAACGGTCTAACCACCATCGGCGCCAAATCCAGTTGCAATGTCCAGAAAGTGGTTTGAAAACGAGTGCTGATATTCACGGTAATTTGGTAATTGCACCCCTGTGCCCGACAACGATACTGGCGCAGGCGTGGCCAGACTGAAGGGCATCGGTCAGATTACCACTGGTTAAATATTCGGCTAGAAATGCACCGGAGAAACTGTCTCCTGCTGCTGTTGTATCGACCACATTGGTCGCAGGAGGGTACTCCAGCGACAGGTCAATCTGCGCGTTGATCGGCAACGGGCCTGCAACGCCTCGTTTTAACGCCCCTGCACGCACGCCATAGCCATCAAATCGGGATCGAATTTCGTCGGTGTTTGCGTCATTGAAAAGCGCTCTTTCATCGTCTTCAGATGGCAGCGCGATATCGCAAAGTCGCCAGGCGTGTTCAACAGCGTTGCGCGCCTCTTCCAGACTGTTCCACAGTCGCGGGCGATAGTTGGAATCGAATGCAAAAATGCCCCCATTGACGCGAAAAATTTTTATCCATTCAAAAAATGCTGTTCGAACTCTTCCCGGCAGGATCGCAAGTGTGATGGCGGATGCGTAAATCACGTTAAACGATTCAAGAATTTCAAAGCACAACCTGCCATCGGGTTTTTGAAAAAGATTGCGCACGGCTGAATTTTCACGCCAATAAGAAAAAGATCTTTCGCCCGCTTCATTCAGACTGATTGAGTAGATACCGGGCAATAGTTCTGCGTGACGCCCAATATGCTGAACCAGCACTTTCTGTTTGCGAATAAAATCTACCAACCGGTCTGACAATTCGTCCATGCCAACGAGCGAGACAAATGCAACATCGTGTTCTGGTGCAATTGCGCGACGCAGGTAAATTGCGGTGTTTAATGTATCTCCCGCAAACCCAAGAGTTGCCCTGTTTTGGTCACCATCAAGCGACAACTCGATCATCGCTTCGCCGATACATGCAATTCTCATAATTACTTCCCGGAGCTACGGCTCTTTTCTGTCGGCAAATTATAACAATTCAGCGCGCCATCCAACCACCGTCAACCGTCAATATCGTGCCGTGAACATAATTTGAAGCCGATGATGAAAGAAACACCGCTGGCCCGGCAAAGTCGCCAGGCGCTCCCCAACGTCCGGCAGGAATACGCTCAAGAATGGCTTTGGAGCGAACAGGATCCTCCTGTAACGCCTGCGTATTGTCAGTCGCAATGTATCCTGGTGCGATGGCATTTACGTTGACCCCCGATGCGGCCCACTCATTTGCAAAGGCTTTGGTCAGTTGACCAATTCCTCCCTTGGAGGCGGCATAACCGGGTACGTTAATTCCACCCTGAAATGTCAAAAGTGAAGCGATGAATATGATTTTTCCCGAACCTTGCGCCACCATCGATTTACCGATCTCGCGGGTTAAACGAAATTGCGATGAAAGATTGACCTCAATGACTTCATCCCAGAGATCATCCTTGTGTTCTACCGCAGGCGCACGCCTGATCGTACCGGCATTGTTGATCAGAATATCAATTTGAGGCGTGTCATGCAGCGCTTGTTCAGCGAATTTCAGCAAGGCCTCCCTGTCTGAAAAGTCACAGCTATAGGCTTTGAACCTGCGCCCAAGAGCGGTCACATCCTTCTCGACTTCGCTTCCCGATCGCTCCAGTGTGGCACTAACGCCAATAATGTCTGCCCCCGCTTGCGCAAGGGCCACCGCCATGGCGCGGCCAATACCACGTTTACAACCACTTACCAGCGCAGTCTTGCCGCTGAGGTCAAAGTTCTTGATAAAGCTCATATTTTGCCCTTTTTATTGTAATTACACCAATGCTGGTTCTTGGCCACCGATCATCGATAAAGCATCGTCGGCAACCACATGGACAGTTGCGGAACGAAGGTAAGTAGAAAAAGAACAAGAACAAGCGGGACCAGGAAAGGTGCGGTCGCGGTTACACATCGTTCGAAAGGAACATCCGATACTTTGGACAACACATAAAGAACCAGACCAACCGGCGGTGTCAGCAGACCGATCATCAAATTGAGAATAAGGATAATACCAAAATGCACCGGATCGACGCCAATTTGCACCGCAACCGGGAGCAGAACCGGGGTTAAAATGGTGATCGCGGCCAGAGTTTCCATGAAACAACCAACAATCAGTACAATCAGCATGATAAATCAGCATGATAATCAGCAAGATCGCAACGCGATTGTCTGTGAAGCCCAACAACTCTCCGGCAAACATCTCTGCGACCTGATTGGCGGTCAATATCCAGGCAAAAATAGCTGATGCGGCGACAATCATCATAATCGATGCGGTTGTATCAACCGTATCAATGGATACCCGCAAAATTCTTCTTAAATCAAGCGTGCGATAAACTACAACGCCCAAAAATAATGAGTAGGCTACAGCAGCAATGGCCGCTTCGGTTGGTGTAAAGATGCCAGTCAAAATGCCGCCTACTATGATGAGTGGTGTAAACAACGGCAGAATGGCGTGCCAGAGCGTGTGCAGGAACAGTTTCGGGCTGAAGCGATCATCTCGGGGGTAATTACGAATTTTAGCGTAGAACGCCACCATTACCATTAATGAAAATGCCATCAGCATGCCGGGGATCAACCCGGCGGCAAAAAGCTGGCCGATCGAGGTATTAGCGATAACGCCATAGACAACCAAAGGCAGTGACGGCGGGATGATTGGACCAATTGTTGAAGAGGCGGCGGTAATGCCAACCGAAAAATCAGTATCATATCCAGCATCACGCATGGCTTTGATTTCAATGTTTCCAAGGCCACCGGCATCGGCAACAGCGGCACCCGACATGCCTGCGAAAATCACGCTGGCACCGACATTAACATGACCAAGCCCACCGTACATCCAACCCACTGTAGCGCGGGCAAAAGCAAAAATTTTTGTCGTGATGCCTGCCGTGTTCATCAGATGTCCGGCCATGATAAAAAACGGCACGGCAATGAGCGGGAAAGAGTTGATTCCATTCACCATGTTGTGCAACACAACAACGCTGGGAAGCCCGTCGATAATTATAAAGACCAGCGATGACACACCAAGGGCGACCGCGACCGGTGCCCCGGCAAACAACAACAGGAACAGTAGACCAAAAAGAAGAAAAAGGGCCATAGGCGATTGTGTCCGATCAATCAGCGATTTCGTCGAGGGAATGCTCTTCAATTTCCCGCAAAACATCATCGGGGGATTGGCGGATTTTTCGAATAAGCCAGTAAACTGAATAAATGGCCATAGCCGCCAGGGCGAAAGCCACAAGCCAATAAAGAAGGCTTTTTGGAATTTCGACCGAGGCCATTTTTGTTCGTGTTTTCTGCGCCAGTATCACTGCCAGAAAGGCGAGATAGCCGTAAAGTACCATCGATATAAACTCCATGGCGACAGCAAGCCATTTGCCGACTATTGGCGACAGGTATCGATAGAAAAATTCCAGAAATATGTGAGTGCCTTTGCGGGTCACAGATACTGCTCCGAAATAGGCAACGATGATCAGAACATATCGGGCAATTTCTTCGGTCCAGGCAAGACTGTCATTCAGAACATAACGGGTGAAGAACTGGAGGAATACGATCAGTGCAAGACCCCAAAGGGCAATCAGACCGGGCAGATCGACGATAGCAAAATCAGAAATATCAGTTTCTGCATCTGCGAACTCAACTTCAGGACGCGCACCGGGTGCGCGTCCTTCGTTGGTTTTGGTTTCGTTCATGGCAAATCCACAAAGATGCTATACTACAATTTTCCCAGGCGCTCGAATTGTTCCATCGTGTACGGAACACCCTTACCGGTCAACAAGGGTCGAACCGCGTCTTGAAATGGTTTTTTGTCCACTTCGTTGACAGTAATTCCCTTTTCTCGGAACCAGGCGACAAGATCCTGTTCGGATTGATATATCTCTTTGGAGACACGAAGTGCTGCGGCGTCAAGAACTTTACGCACGACAGCTGCATCGTCACCAATGCGGCTTAATGCGTCATTGGATGCGATCACAAGCAATGAATTCAAGATGTGACCTGTCAGATTGATGTTGGACTGAACCTCGTAGAATTTTTTGAACTGGATCGTCGGCAGAGGATTTTCCTGTGCATCAACAACCCCCTGCTGAAGTGCCAGGTAAACTTCAGAGAATGCCATCGGCGTCGGGTTCGCTCCTACAGCGTTCGGGAACATCAGCATTAGCGGCGAATTTGGCACACGGATTTTCAGACCCTTCATGTCTGCTGGAGTGAGTATCGGTTTGTTCGAAGTGACGTGGCGTTGACCGTAATAAACGAGCCCAAGTACCTGATTACCAGTCGCATTATTGTAGCCTGTGGAAAGTTCCTTGAACAGATCACTGCCGCGGTAGGAAAGCCAGTGATCATAGCCACGCATGATAAACGGGTAATCGGAAATCGCGATCGGACCGTAATAGCGCTCTACAAAACTCGGACCCGTATAGATAATATCGACGGCGCCTATTCCGAGGCCTTCGTTGATTTCGACTTCTTTACCCAGTGTGGAAGCTGGAAACACATTGATCTTAACACGGTCTTTGGTCAGACGCGCAACCTCATCCGCTGCCCACTCCGCCGCTTTATGATAAGCTGACCCTGATTCATAGACATGCGCCCACTTTAGAGTTGTTTGGGCAAAAGCTCCGGTTGCTCCAAGCAAAGCAATGCTGCCTACAACAGCCGCAGCAATAAATTTTCGAAATGACATTTCTCTCTCCCTTTCAATTGACCCGTTGAATCGGGCATTAAGATCATCAACGCCGCTCAAGGAAATAAATACCAAGGTTGACGCTAACTAATATATCTAATATACAAGTTACTGATAATTGCAAGCCCACAAGACTCAAAATGAAATTTCCATGGAAAATCTGCATTGCAGGAAATGAACATCAAGTGATAAATGGTGGTATAAAATGATAGTGGCGATGATCGACCCGGGGGCGAATGAATTGATGCGTAGAAAAAGAGCACCGAATGCCGCTCCTTCAGAACAGGCGATGTTTCAGGAAAGTTCAATACCGACACTTTCTGAAATGCAGTATCGCAAGCTTCGCTCTCAAATACTTTCTCTGGAATTGCGACCCGGCTCACCAATCTCTGAGCAGGAGGTGGCAGAGCAGGAGGGTATCAGTCGAACTCCCGTTCGAGAGGCCATTCTCAGGCTGGCTCGTGAGAAGCTCGTTGAGGTTGTCCCCAAATCGGGGACTTTTGTCGGGCGTATCCCGATATCCAGCCTACCTGAAGCGCTGATTGCGCGCCGGGCGTTGGAAGGCACGACAGCGCGTGCAGCTGCGCAGGTGGCCACAAAAAGTCAAATCCTGGCACTTCATGCTCACATCGAACGGCAACGGGAGCTCGAAAAACTAAAGGATATGGAAAATTTTCATCATTCCGATGAAAAGTTTCATGAACAAATTGCAATCGCCGGTAACCTGCCTGGTCTTTGGCAAATGGTGAAACAAATCAAACTGCAGGTGGATCGGTTCAGACGTCTTACCCTCCCCGAACCCGGCAGGATGAGTATGATAATCGAAGAACACGCAGCGGTCGTGAATGCCATTGAACGTCAAAATCCGGATGATGCCCATTCAGGGATCGAAACCCATCTTACCGGATTGCAGTTTCACATCGAAAATGTGGTTGACGCACATCCGGACTATTTCATTCACGACACAAACTTGAACAATCTGCTTCATATTTGACACTACGCCTCATTTAAGAAATTGGAATTTCCCATGTCTATCGATATCCGGCAGGTCTCCAGCCCGACAGAAACAAAAAAATTTGATACCGTCGAACTTCGCAGAAACTATCTGATTACCGATATTTTCGTGACAGGCGAAATTACCATGACCTATAGTCATCTTGATCGGACCGTGGTCGGCGGAGTTATGCCCGCCACAAGCTCTTTGAAATTGCAATCCAGCAAGCAGATTGGCTCAAAGAATTTTCTGGATCGTCGCGAGATGGGAATAATCAACGTCGGTGGCACAGGGAAAGTAAAAGCAGACAAGGAAGAGCACGTTTTGGAGACAACTGATTGCCTTTATCTTCCAAAAGGCGTGAAAGAAGTCGCGTTCGAAAGCCTAGACATTGGCAACCCGGCCAAATTCTATTTTGTAAGCACACCGGCACATCGTGCCTGCAAGGTACAAAAGATTACAGCGCAAGGCGCCAACCTTGTTGAACTGGGCACACAATCCGAAGCTAATGTGCGATCACTTCGTCAGTACATTCATCCTGATATTTGTGACAGCTGCCAACTGGTCATGGGAATTACAACAATCCAAGACGGCAGTATCTGGAATACGATGCCCGCCCACACCCATGATCGCCGCTCGGAAGTGTATCTGTATTTTGATATGCATGAGGATACCCGCGTGTTCCATCTGATGGGGCAGCCGAACGAAACCCGCCATATTGTTGTCGCCAACGAGCAGGCCATCCTGTCTCCCGGCTGGTCAATTCATAGCGGCGCCGGCACCGGTCGATACAGTTTTATCTGGTCAATGGCCGGCGACAATCAGGATTTCACAGACATGGATTTTGTTGAAATGAAGGATCTGCGTTAGAGGGCATTTCGACCATGGTGAAAAATTTGACCGGTATGCTTCAAATAAACCAGGCAAATCTCTATCCCGATGTAAAAGGTGCAATCGCATAAAGCCGATCGATAAACCTATCTGATTTTAATCGCGCGGGATGACTGGCGAGCATTGCCAGCACAACGTACTATATATCGAACACAAATATTGCTGTACTGTCAGTCGGGGGTGACAGGCGGTAACGGTTTCCCGCTACCAAATTCCTTAGGTACTACCCAGAGACATGGGGTGCAGATTTTGAACACCGGCCCGGAACAAATTCAATCAGCTTCCCTTAGCGACGATGTGTTTGATATAATAATCGTTGGTGCCGGGGTGGTGGGTTGTGCGATGGCCCGTAATTTTACCTTGCAGGGAGCCCATGTGGCGGTGGTGGAAAAAGCCGCGGATATTCTTGATGGTGCCAGCAAGGCCAACAGCGCAATATTGCATACCGGGTTTGATGCGCCGCCGGGTTCAGTGGAGCTTTCATGTATCCGCCAGGGGTATCGTGAGTATCAGAAAATTCACAAAAAACTGGGATTACCGCTGGAAAACACCTCGGCCCATGTGGTTGCCTGGAGCGACAAAGAGCAGGCAAAACTTGCGGCAATTGCAGATCAAGCCACGGCCAACGGCGTTGCAGATATTAAGCTGATCAGCGCCAAAGAGCTTATCCGCGCAGAGCCCAATTTATCAACCAATGCCAAAGCAGCGCTTTTGGTTCCCGGCGAGGGCATTATCGACCCCTGGTCAGCGCCCTATGCCTATTTGCGCCAGTCTTTGATGAATGGCGGGCAGGTATTTTTGAATTGTGAAGTAACCGGGGGCGAGTTTGGCAATGACCGGTGGCGGCTACAAACATCAAAAGGCTCGCTTGAAGCAAAATACATCATCAATTGCGCTGGACTGTATGGCGACAGGTTGGAAACAATCTTACTGGGAAATTCCAATTACAAAATCGTCCCGCGAAAAGGGCAGTTTGTGGTGTTCGATAAGGCGGCGTCAAAACTGATCAACTCGATAATTCTTCCCGTCCCCACATCGCGAACCAAAGGGGTGGTGGTTTGTAAAACCATATTCGGGAATGTTCTTGTGGGCCCGACGGCTGAAGATCAGGAGAGTAGATCGGATGTTTCAACCGATGAAGAGGCTCTCAAAAATCTGATCGCTGCGGGTATTTCAAAAATTCCGGGGCTGAACAAAATCCCGGTTACGGCGGTTTATGCGGGCCTGCGCCCGGCAACAGAATTTAAGGATTATCAGATTGAAGCAAGAGCGGAAAAAAACTGGATAGGGGTCGGGGGCATCCGCTCCACCGGATTAAGCAGCGCTTTGGGTATCGCGCGTTATGTGTTTGAGCTTTACCAAAAGCTGGGGGAAAAACATGCGCCGATTGCTGATCCTCTCATTCCGAACGTGCCTGTTCTTGCCCAAGGGGAAATGCGGGATTGGCAACGTCAAGACCACGGAGAAATTGTTTGTCACTGCGAATTGGTAACCTCGCGCGAGATTAGCGAGGCCCTGGAGGGACCGCTTAGAGCCTGTTCATTATCCGGTTTAAAACGGCAAACGCGGGTTACTATGGGGCGCTGTCAGGGATTTTATTGCTCGGCCCGATTGGCAGAATTGACAGCAGGTCATTTCAAAACACCAATGGTGAGCGGGTTTGATGATGGATGATCTTGATGAGAATTCTGCGCCAATTGATGTTGCTGTTATTGGCGGAGGTCCAGCTGGATTGTCGGCAGCGAGCGAATTAAAGCGTCGGAGAGTTTCGCGCGTTGTGGTGTTGGAGCGTGAGCCGGAAGCCGGAGGAGTTCCCCGCCATTGTGGTCATCCTCCTTTTGGCATAGCTGAATTCAATAGGGTTATGAACGGCCCGAAATATTCCCGGAAGCTGGTTGAAGTGGCGCGCGAGGCCGGCGTGGAGATTCATACTCAAACCACCGTTGTTGAAGCCCGTGCAGCGGGTAAATTGTTGATAACAAGCAACCGTGGAGTTCAGGAAATCAGTCCCCGTCGGGTTATTTACGCCACTGGGGTGCGCGAAATGCCGCGCTCAGCCCGTTTGATTTCGGGAAGCCGTGCGCCGGGAGTGGTCAACACCGGCACCCTGCAATCCATGATTTATCTGAAAAATCAAAAGCCTTTCAATCGCCCGGTAATTGTTGGAACTGAGCTGGTGTCGTTTTCATCCATAATGACATGCCGACATGCGAAAATCAGTCCTGTGGCGATGATCGAGGAGAGCGATCAAGTTGTAGCCCGATGGCCCTATTCATTTTTTCCAAACCTCATGGATATTCCTTTTCGAACAGGCCTGCGTTTTGCTCCAGGAGTTTTTGGGCTTCCGCTTCATCTTGGTACGCGGATAGTTTCCATCGAAGGGGAGGAAAATATTAAAGCGGTGCAGATCGAGCAGGCAAATGGCGTTCAAAGTGAAATTGAATGCGATGGGGTAATACTGACCGGCCGCTTTACACCAGAGTCCAACCTTGCCCTTTGCGGTCATTTACAGGTTGACCTCGCAACCGGAGGTCCGGTGGTTGATCAATTTGGGCGGTGTTCAGACCCGGCATACTTTGCAACAGGCAATATTCTAAGACCGGTTGAAACCGCCGGATGGTGTTGGAAAGAAGGATTGCAGTGCGGAGCATGGGTGGCGCAGGATTTGAATAGTGGTTTGCCAAAATTGGTCGGTGAATTGTCAATCACTAGCAATGATCCGTTGATCAAACTCACCATGCCGCAAAAGATTGCCTTACCTCTTGATCAAACCGGAATGGAACATCTGCAACTCAGATTTGTACGCCCTGCCACGGGCGTGCTTGAGGCTCATGATGGTGAGGAATGCCTATGGAAAAAGAGACTATCGGTTCATCCGGAACGCCGATTTTTGGTGCCACTGAAAGAAGTAGTAAAACATTCAAAGGCTGGGCGCATAGAGATGAGTTTCAGGGAAACAAAATGATGTTTCCGGGATAGCGCGCTTATTGTAGTGTCAACTCATTGACAAAGGCTTGTTTTCATATGCTGAATGCAGATGTATTTGCTCAATTGCGCAGGCATTTAAGAAAAACAGCGAAGAAATCGGGCCATTCAATCAATGCCTATAATTGCCATACGTTACGTGAAATTTGTTGATCGCTTCAACTACCGTGTTGGGCGCTTCATGATGTATGGCATTTTTGTTTTGATGGCTGTTTTGATGTGGTCGACATTGTCAAAACAATTGTTTGTTGTTCCCGCTTACTGGACGCTGGAAGTGGCTCAGTTTGTGCTGGTTGCGTATTATCTGGTTGGGGGAGCCTATTCCATTCAGTTGGGAACCAATGTTCGAATGGATTTGTTTTATGGCAATTGGTCTGATCGGAGAAAATCTTTGGTTGATAGCTTTACGATTTTGTTTCTGATTTTTTATCTTGGCGTGCTTCTTTATGGTGGTATCGATTCAACGCTTTATTCAATTCAGTATTCCGAGCGTAGCCCCAGCCTTTGGCGACCGGTTATGTGGCCGGTGAAAACTATTATGTGCACCGGTATCCTGTTGATGCTGCTCCAGTCTGTTTCAGAATTGATCAAGGATATTGCCAGATTACGGGGCGCGCCTATCTGATGTCCTATGATATGATCGCCTTATTTATGTTCTCGTCCATGTTGTTGATGTTGATGACGGGGCAACGGGTGTTTGGTGCGATTGGCGCAATAGCTGCAATTTCCGCCCTCGCATTGTGGGGAACCGGCGGTTCCAACATTCCATTTTCTGCCGCAATGAAGGTGATGAAATGGTATCCCATGCTCACCCTGCCCATGTTTATTTTCATGGGCTATATTCTCTCTGAAAGCAAAATCGCCGAAGATCTATACAAAATGTTCCATGTCTGGATGGGGCCGATAAGCGGCGGGTTGGCGATTGGTACCATCGGATTAATGGTTCTGATTTCAGCAATGAACGGGTTGTCCGTTGCGGGAATGGCCATTGGTGCAACCATTGCACTGCCGGAGCTTTTGCGGCGGGGATATGACAAGCGAATGGTCACGGGCGTTATTCAAGCTGGCTCATCCTTGGGCATTCTTGTGCCGCCTTCTGTTGTCTTGGTGCTGTATGCAATGATCGCCCGTCAACCGGTGGGTCAGTTGTGGCTTGCCGGGGTC
Organism: Ahrensia sp.; assembly: GCA_003233475.1. The sequence continues at coordinate 15,743 of QILU01000179.1, read as the reverse complement.
TTTCCGGGCCTGATGATGGCGGCGATGTTCATTATCTATATTGCCGTGCGTTGCAAATTTCAGCCCCAACTCGGCCCGGCTTTATCGAAGGAGGAGCTGGTTGAATACGAAAACATCTCAGAGCACCCAATCCGGCTGAACTATTTTGTAATCGCTATGATGGTACTGATACCGATCTTCATCTGGAACGAGATGCTGACCAACTTGAACATCCTGGTCTTTACCATAGTTGGTGCTGCCCTGTTCCTGATTTTCCGAAACAAGCCTGCCCTTTACACCGATATTTTTATTAAAGAGAAAAACCGCCTTCTGATGTCGGGCCTGCTGCCGCTGGTGATCTTTTTTGCCATGATGATCCCGTTTCTCAATGGCTGGACCAGCCTGGTTGAAAGCTCGGCAATTGGTGCCATGACAGCGTTTATTGCGGCCGTATTAAAGGGTCGGATGACCAAGCTTGTGTTTGAAGTTTCCGTGCGTCAGACGCTGGCAATTTCTTGTATGTTCATGTGGATTGTTCTGGCGGCGCTGGGCTTTGGCGCGGTGTTTGATGGGCTCGGGGCGGTTAAGGCGATCGACAATTTGTTTACCGAACAAATGGATCTTAGTCCCTGGACCATTTTAATTCTGATGCAGCTTTCTTTTTTATTGATGGGGACATTCCTCGACGACACCGCAATGCTTGTGATTGTGGCTCCGCTTTATGTGCCACTGGTTAAGATGCTGGGTTTTGATCTGATCTGGTATGGTGTGCTATATACGATCACGACTCAGATCGCCTATATGACGCCGCCATTTGGGTACAATCTGTTTTTAATGCGCGCTTTGGCACCGAAAGAAGTCACTATCACTGACATATATATATCCATCATTCCATTCGTACTTGTAATGGCTGTGGCGCTCGCACTCATTATGATTTTCCCTCAAATAGCCATGTGGCTTCCCAACTATATTTACGGAAAATAACAAGAACCCCGAAGGGGCAAATAAACGGGCAGGTGTTCTGCCAGATTAATGGTCATAACTTCAGGAGGATAAAATGACTACAAGACGTAAGTTTATGAAAACCGCCGGCATTGGTGGTGCTGCAGTTCTTGCAGCACCTGCTACTGTCAACGCACAATCCACTATCAAGTGGCGTTTGCAAACATATTCCGGTGCACCACTTGGTGCCCACGTAATCAAACCGCAAATTGAGGCTTTCAACAAAGCGGCAAATGGTGAGATGGAAATTGAGTTGTTTTACGCAGACCAGCTTGTTCCCACCGGTGAATTGTTCCGCGCCCTACAAAGCGGAACCCTTGACGCTGTTCAGTCTGATGATGCGACAATGGCTTCACCTGCTGATATTTCTGATTTTGGCGGCTATTTCCCGTTTTCATCACGTTACAGCCTCGACCTTCCCGTGTTGTTTGACCAATATGGATTGAACGAAATCTGGAAAGAAGCCTACGACGAGATCGAAGGCGTTGAATGGCTTGGAGCCGGGGCGTGGGATCCACTTCACATCTTCACGGTGAATAAACCAATTCGCTCACTGGCGGATATGAAAGGTTTGCGGGTGTTTGGTGTGCCAACCGCCGGGCGCTTCCTGGCGAAATATGGTTTGATACCTGTCACTGTTCCATGGGAAGACGTGGAAGTTGCCATGCAAACCGGTGAATTGGACGGGGTTGCCTGGTGCGGATTTACCGAAGCCTATGAAGTGGGCTGGGCAAAAATTTGTAAATACGCCCTGCTTAACAACGTGACCGGCGCTTGGTGTGGTTCTTATTTTGCCAACTCGAAGAGCTGGGAAAAAGTTCCTGAGCATTTGCAGGAACTGTTCAAAATCACCATGGATCAATCTCATTACTACCGTCAGGTTTGGTATTGGGGCGGTGAAGCTGATCTTCGCGTCAACGGCAAAGAGCTTGAGTTGACCACGATCCCTGCAGAAGAATGGGACACGGTGGTTGGTGATGCGGAAGGTTTCTGGGACGAACTCGCCTCAAGAAATCCCCGTTCAGCCAAGGTCATCGCGATCTTCAGAAAGTACAAAGAAGTCATGGAAAAAGCCGGTATCCCTTACCGCTATTCCTAAACTTACTGAAACTCCCATCGGCGGCTTTGATCGCCGATGGGATTGCTAAAGTTAAAGCATTCGCTGTTTATTTTTTATTGTTTGAAAAATATTGCCTCTATTAAAAATCTCGCAGATATTTTTGACCGAATAAATTTCATCAAACAAAAATTGCTGACACCAGTGCTTGGTCTCGACACCGCGCCGCCTCCGTGGCTGCGAAATTCCGATGGGGAAGATGGGTAGATATGAATTTGGTGAGCGGGTTTTGAAATAATTCAGAACTTGTCATTTGGTGTGGTTGAGCCAAAGTGAGTTGCCATTACGCCAAACCATCAATGATCCTGTGAACCACCATCAAAACCTGCTTTTTTGGCATGCCCGCTTCGATGTTCAGGGATGCGCTATCAAACATTGCGCTCATCAATTCCAGTAACGGTTGCAACGGCAACTTGGCGATTGCTCCCGAGTCCATTGCAGCAGTCAATCCTTCCAATAATGTCCTACGGGTGTATTTATCTTCGATTTTTAGTAATTCGGTTCGGCCCAGCGCCGAAGGGGCTTCTAGCAATATTAGACGGGTTCGACCATTTTCGGCCATGGCCATGATGAAGGCGTCTGCGCCCTTTTTTAAGGCTTCTAACGGGCGGGTCGTGGAGACACCTTTTTTAGTAATTTCTTTTGCTACTGTACTTAATTCCTGTTCAATAACGGTTTGAAACAGCTCCCTTTTATCGGTGAAATGGTGATACAGTGCGCCGCGGGTGACCCCAGCATTTTGTACGATTTCCGGGGTTCCTGCCTGGGCAAAACCTTTTTCTAAAACCAGAGCGCGCATGGCATCTATTAGTGCTGCTCTGGTTTTGTTGGTTCTGTCTTGATTGGTGGAGGAAGATTTTTCTTGCATACATACAGCCTGTATGTTATTTGAATAGATACGTACAGTATGTATGTTTTTTATCAAAGGAACAAGTGCAATGAAAATCACCAGTTATTATCCGGTAATTCAAACCGATGAAGTCGCCAAAACTGCCAATTTTTATGTGAAACATTTCCAGTTCCATGCGTTGTTTGAAACTGACTGGTATGTTCATTTGCAATCCAAGAAGCATCCAGACGTCAATCTGGGGGTTGTGCAGTATGATCATGAAACCGTACCGGAAAGCGCGCGAAAACCTACTCAAGGCCTGATCATCAACTTTGAAGTTGAAGATCCGGATGCAGTCTATGAAAAAATTTGCTCGGCAAAGCTGCCAATTCTTAAGTCACTTAGGGACGAAGATTTCGGGCAACGCCATTTTATAACGCAAGACCCTAATGGGGTTTTGATTGATGTTGTTAAACCAATCGAACCCAACGCAGAATTTGCTGACGACTATGCTGAAGGTGCTATCGGGAATTAGCGTCATTCTGTTTTACGCTAAAATTGTGAAGCTAATGGCAACGCTGCCTGCCGTGAAGTATCGGCGTGCTAAATTTTCAACTTCATATGACGATTTACGTCTTTGTATAACAGATAACGAAAATCACTGGCGCCACCGGCAATGCAGGCCTGCGGGCAAAAGGCGCGCAGCCACATGAAGTCACCGGCTTCCACATCGACCCAGTCTTTGTTGAGCAGGTATTTTGCTTCTCCCTGCAAGACATAAAGACCATGTTCCATGACATGGGTTTCGGCGAAAGGAATGAGACCGCCCGGTTTGAAGGTCACAATATTAACGTGCATGTCATGGCGGATATCGTCTCGTTCCACAAAACGGGTTGTGGCCCATTTGCCGTCACTATTTGGCATCGTCACGGAATCAATATCGTTTTCATTGGTAACAAATGCCTCCGGCACACCAATGCCATCAACATGCTCATAGGCTTTTCTGATCCAGTGGAAACGGGTTGCTTGTTTGCTTTCATTGCTCACCGACCACTTGCTGCCGGGGGGGATATAGGCGTATCCGCCGGGCTGCATTTGGTGTTGTTTGCCCTCAAGATTTACCGTCAATTCGCCTTCAACAATAAATAGTACGGCCTCGGCTTCTGGGTCTATTTCCGGTTTGTCGCTGCCACCTCCCGGTGATACTTCCATGATGTATTGGGAAAATGTTTCGGCAAATCCGGACAGTGGTCTGGCGAGAACCCACAGCCTTGTTTTACTCCAAAATGGCAGGCTGCTGGTGACGATGTCGCGCATGACGCCTTTTGGCATTAACATATAGGCATCGGTAAACACGGCTCGGTTCGACGGGATTTCCGATTGCGCCGGCATGCCGCCATGGGGGGCATAGTAGTTTCGCTTGGTCATATAATTCCTTTAAGTCCTGACTTTGAGTTTTCACTCTGAGCTGGAAACAGTTTTTAGTAATATGCTTACTTCACCCGCCAGTTAAGCAAACGGCGTTCAATCAGTCCAATGATTGCGCTGACAGATACTCCTAAAACCGATAATATGGTGACACCAACAAACAGGCGTTCCAGATCATAGAGCGAACCGGCTTGAAGAATATATGCGCCAATGCCGTATTCGGCGCCCAACATTTCCGCTGCTACTAAAAGTATGATCGCGATGGCGAGGCTTATTCGCAGGCCGGAAAGAATGCCGGGCATGGCACCGGGCAGTACAATTTTGCGCACGATGGAAAACCAGGAGAGGGAAAAGCTCTGCCCCATTCTGATCAGCGAGCGATCCACATTATCAACCGCGCCATAGGTCGCGACAACCGTCGGGGTGAACGTGCCAAAAGCGATGAGGGCATATTTTGAAGTCTCATCAATTCCGAACCAGATCACAAACAGGGGCAGGAGGGCAATTTTTGGAATCGGGAAAATGGCAGCAACGAGGGGAACCAGCCCGGCGCGGGCCATCGAGAACAGGCCGATCATAACGCCTATACCAATGCCAAATGATACACCAAACAGGGCTCCGACCATCAACCGGGTGACAGATGGGGCAAGATGTTTCCACAACAGGCCGGATTGCCACAATTCAATGAAGGTGGAGAAAACATCGGATGGCCGGGGCATGGTGAGCGGGGTGATGAAACCCGTTTGCGTGCCAATTTCAAGCCCGCCAATCAGCGCGATGAATACAAAGAGACCAATCCAACGGTTGGATATGGGGGCAAAACCTCCGCCGCGAAAGGCAACTTCCTTTTGGTTACTCGTGTTGGTCAGGGGCTCGTCACTCATGGATCAATTCCTTGTCGGCAGCCACGGCTTCTTCACGCATCAGGTTCCATAAATGTTGTTGTTTTTTCTCAAGTTCAGGATCGGCAATTCCGCGCTCGGTTAGTCGCTTGCCGATTTCAACTATTTCTCGCACCTTGCCGGGGCGGCGGGAGAGGACGACAATTGAATGACCAAGACGGACGGCTTCACTAAGATTGTGGGTCACATATACGGCGGTAAACGGGGTGCGTGCCCAAAGTTGTATCAAATCATCCATCAGTAATTCGCGGGTCTGGCTATCAAGGGCGGAGAGTGGTTCATCCATCAACATGACCGCTGGTTTAACCGCGAGGGCGCGGGAAATTGCCACCCGTTGTTTCATCCCGCCGGAAAGCTGCCGAGGCAGGGCTTTGCGAAACTCGGTGAGTTTTGTACGCGCCAGAACATCAGATATAATTGCTTCGGTCTCAGATCCGCTAAACCCGTGGTCTTCAAGAACGAGGCCAACATTATCTTCAACTGTGCGCCAGGGCAGAAGCGCAAAATCCTGAAACACATAGGTAAGCGGGTTGATGCTGTCTTTTGGGGGCTCACCAATTTGCACCACACGGCCGGTGGTGGGTTGTTCCAACCCGCCAATCAGTCGCAACAGGGTGGATTTGCCGCAACCGGAGGGGCCGATAATGCAGACAATTTTGCCCGCCGGAATTTCAAGATTAATATCACGCACCACCTCAAGCTCACCATAGGAATGGCCAATATTTTCGAGGCGAAGATCCATTTAGTTACCGTTGAAAGCCATTAAGCCCGGTTGAGGCATTTGGCCTGACGGTGGCGGTTTTGAAGGAAATTGTCCACCCGTTTTTGACGACCCCTGTCGCTGCGGATTATTCGTTTTCTTCCAGATACTTTTTATCAAACTCGAGGCCGAGACCAAAATGCCCCTCGGCTGCCAATTGTTTCAATACCCGCGGGTCGCGGCGAAACCATGCACCTTTGCCTTTTGCCTCAGGATTTTTTTCTGCCCAGCGTTTGGTCCATAAACTGGCCTTGTTCCATTTGCTCTCGCCGGAATTACGAATCAATTGAATCATATAGAATTTGGCGGAAACAACTTCGTCTTCACCGATCATCAACCCATCCACATCAACCTGTTTGTTGCAATAGGGCAGCAGATCTTCAGTCGCGCCGTTAAAAGCGGCCTGTCGGTTTTTCAAAACGGCAATGAGCTTGTTATCGGCGTTTCGCACAATCCCCAGATTACGCTTGCCATCACCGCAGTTTTTCGGGCAATCGGAGCCGGTTAGTTCACACAGCAGATCAACCACTTTTCCAGAGAAGAGGGCTTTTTCCTCGCCAGCCAAATTCCATGATTTTGCTTTGCTGTCTTTGGCAAATTCCTGTGCACTGACATTGGTGCCAAGCCCAAATAATAGAAGTGCAGTGAGCGCAAGCCGGGGTGAGAAAATGCGGGTCATGGTCATCCTCACTGTTTGGGCTTTTTAGGAGCGGAGAAGGGGGGAATAGAATCGTAATCCTCATGGCTGAAATATTGTATGCCATCATTGGAAACCACTTTATCAACTATGAGGTAATTTACATTGTCGCGTGTAAATAATGTGCCCCGGGCGGTGATAACGTCGCTTTGAACGCTCATTAATGTGTCGGTTTTTTCCAACGGGTCTTCGCCTTGATATTTAAGCACCATGTAAACCTCTCCGGCATCGGTTCTTAGCCCAACGGGTATGCCGCCGGCCGCACACCAAAGGGCGCAAGTGTGATGGGCGGTTCCACGCACCGCATCTGTTGGCCCCATCACGCCGGAGAAATAACACCAGGTGTCGATAACCTCGCCTTTGACTTCGATGATTTTACCGTGGGTGGCAGCCATTGCGTTTGTGGGAGAAAGTCCGAATACAAGAATTGCTGTGAAGAAGAATTGAAAGAATTTTGCAATAGAGCGCATGGGTGTTTCCAAATATATTGGGCCAATATGGCGAGTGGGGACTCAAGTCGGGCGTTAGATTAACAGCCTATTCCGATTGGGGAAAAACCGACAAGTAAATGGCGGTCATATTTTCGTGTGTTCAGATGATTAATAGCGGTGTAAGAAACTCGTTTTGACGCAGAATATATGCTGACATGGTTCATTGTTTTGGCTAGACACCAGCATGTCAATTATCCGAGAAAAAATTCGAAACGCACACACTATGCCGGAGGGCATGGCGTTAAAACAATTGCTATCCAGTTCTTCGTTTGATGCTCCATTAAAAAAGAGAATGGTTGAGCGGGCGGTTGAGCTTGTTGAACGAATTCGCGGGGACAGCAACCCCGGCATGATGGAATTGTTCCTGGGCGAATACGGGCTTTCCACCGATGAAGGGGTGGCATTGATGTGTCTGGCAGAAGCCCTGCTACGGGTTCCAGACGGGGCAACAATGGATGCTCTGATTGAGGACAAAATCGCTACCAGCGAATGGGGTAAACATTTAGGACAATCCCACTCTCCATTGGTCAATGCCTCAACATGGGCCTTGTTTATGACCGGTAAGGTGCTGAATGAAGAGGAAAGCGGCGGTGTGGTCAGCCTGCTGCACGGGGCCGTTAAAAGACTGGGGGAGCCGGTGATCAGACAGGCGGTAACCCAGGTTATGAAAGAGCTGGGCAAGCAGTTTGTGCTGGGGGAAACCATTCAAACGGCAATGAAACAGGCGCAAAAACATGAGGCGGCAGGGTTCACTTATTCTTACGATATGCTGGGGGAGGCGGCGCGAACGGAGGTGGACGCCAAACAATATCATCTGGCTTATTCAGAGGCGATCGGGCAATTGGCGAAAGTCAGCACTGGTGATGATATTCGGGAGAACCCGGGAATTTCCATCAAGCTCTCTGCCCTGCACCCTCGTTACGAATCCAGACAGCGACAAAGGGTTATGGATGAGTTGGTGCCAAGGGCTTTGGCGCTGGCAAGTCTGGCGAAATCAGCCGGCATCGGGTTTAACATAGATGCCGAAGAGGCGGGGCGGTTGGATTTATCCTTGGATGTGATTGAAGCCATGCTGGCTGATCCCGTGCTAAAGAACTGGGATGGGTTTGGGGTGGTGGTACAAGCCTACAATATTCGTGCGCCGTTAATTCTTGATTGGTTGTATGAACTGGCGGAGCGGCTCGACAGGCGTATTATGGTGCGCCTTGTAAAAGGGGCTTATTGGGACAGCGAAATTAAACTGGCGCAGGTGGAGGGGCATGAAGGATTTTCTGTCTTCACGCGAAAAGCTTCCACCGATGTGAGTTATATATGTTGCGCGCAAAAATTGCTTGGCATGACCGGGCGTATCTATCCGCAATTCGCCACCCACAATGCCCATACTGTAGCGGCTATTTTGGAAATAGCGGACGATAAATCTGCCTTCGAATTTCAGCGCCTGCACGGTATGGGGGAAGCGCTGCATGACACGGTGTTGCGGCGGCAAAAAACCCGTTGTCGAATTTATGCACCGGTGGGAGCTCACAAGGATTTGCTGGCTTATCTGGTGCGGCGATTGTTGGAAAATGGGGCGAACAGTTCTTTTGTAAATCAAATTGTAGATGAAGATGTGCCGCCGGAAATGGTGGCAGCTGACCCGTTTGCGCAGGTGAATACGTACATCGAGAAGCCTGAGAGTACGGCAATAAGTCATCCGGCAAATTTGTTCATGCCTGAGCGAATAAATTCTTTTGGTTGGGATTTGGAAGACCCGGAAATTTTGAAGTCGCTGGAAGCGGACATTGCTGAATTTGATGACAAGTTCTGGAAGGCCAGTGGCGGGAAAGGAGAAATTACGACAATCAACAATCCTGCCAGTGGAGAACCAGTTGGGCAAGTGAGGTTTTATTCAAAACAAGAAGCGAACCTGCTTTGCGAAGCGGTTCGGCCCTGGATTGGAGTTGATCCCAAAGAGAGGGCGCATATCTTGAACCGTGCGGCTGATCTTTATGAAAAAAATGCCCATGAAATATTTGCCATCCTTATGTGCGAAGCCGGGAAGACCCTTTTGGATTGTGTTGGGGAATTGCGCGAGGCCGTGGATTTTTTACGCTATTATGCAGCACAGATTGAAGGAAAAGAATTGCAACCGGTGGGGATTTTCACTTGTATTTCCCCCTGGAATTTCCCATTGGCAATTTTTACCGGGCAAATCGCAGCGGCACTGGCCGCGGGCAACGGGGTGTTGGCAAAACCAGCTGAAGCCACCCCGTTGATCGCCGATTTTGCGGTCGATCTGTTGAGACAGGCCGGGGTGCCAGAAAATGTCCTGGTACTGGTTCCTGGAACAGGTCTTGAAGTCGGTTCCATTTTGACCTCTCGCCCCCAGGTTAACGGGGTGTGTTTTACCGGATCCACCCACACGGCTCAAATTATCAACCGCTCAATGGCCCTCCATCTGGAACCCCATGCAACCTTAATTGCTGAGACGGGAGGGTTAAATGCGATGATTGTGGACAGCACAGCATTGCCGGAACAAGCGGTAAGAGATATTGCAGTTTCCGCATTTCAATCGGCTGGCCAGCGCTGCAGTGCATTGCGAATGCTCTATTTGCAGGAAGATATTGCCGAAGAAATTCTGACTATGTTGTTCGGGGTGATGGATGAACTGGTGGTTGGAAACCCCAGAGATTTTGCCACTGATATCGGACCGGTGATTGATGAAAATGCCCGTGAGAAAATTCTGAACCATGCTGGAAATTATACCGCCCGCGGGAAAGTGTTGAAAGTTATCGAAGTGCCTTCAAACCTGTCGGCTGTCGGCACATTTGTTGGGCCGGTAGTGATAAAAGTGAATGGTATTGAAGAACTGGAGGAAGAAATATTTGGCCCGGTTCTTCATGTTGCAACTTATCAACAGCGTGACTTTTTTGAAGTTATTGAGAAGATCAACAACCAGGGCTACGGCCTGACTTTCGGTATGCACAGCCGGATTGATGACAGGGTGGATGAGGTTATTGATCGGGTAAAGGCGGGGAATATCTATATTAACAGAAACCAGATCGGGGCTGTTGTCGGATCACAGCCATTTGGGGGTGAAGGGTTAAGTGGTACGGGGCCAAAGGCCGGGGGGCCGCGCTATCTTTCGCGTTTCTCAAATGTGAAGAAGGTGGATAATTCTTTATGGGACGGGGAGCCTTTATCGGCAGTCGAAATAGAGGCCGCATTTACCGAACAGGAAATCACACGCCCGGACCAGATCGAGGTTACTGAATTGCCCGGGCCTACGGGAGAATCCAACCAATACCGGCTTTTCCCCCGTGGGCGTGTTTTGTGTTTTGGCCCTTCAAAGCAGGACGCTGAAATTCAAGCCGAACGAGCAAGAAGTGTTGGCTGTAACGCGGTTGCATTTGCACTCAGTGAAGGCGAGGGTTTTACGGAAATTGCTTTGGTGAAAGATCTGGAAGCTGTCGTGTGCTGGTCGAAAGATACTCGAAAATTACGCCAGTGTCTGGCCGGGAGGGACGGACCAATTGTTGCTTTGTTGAATGATGAGAATTTTGAACAATGGCTGGTTGTCGAACGGCATGTTTGTATCGATACCACGGCTGCCGGTGGCAACGCAGCACTCATGGGTGGGTCAAAATAAAATTGTATTGTTGACAGATTATTCGGGGTGGTTGAGGCTTTTTCTTTTCTTGAAGATAACCATTCGGGAGGGGTAATTGGGTTCATCAAAATACAGCGGTCAGAACAAAAAACGCGTTGCTGTTATTGGCGCGGGTATTGTTGGAATATCCACCGCGATTTGGTTGCAGCGGGCGGGATATGATGTTGTTGTAATCGACCGCAAAGGCCCGGGTGAAGAGGCTTCCCATGGCAATGGCGGTGTGTTGGCGGCAATTTCTATTGTTCCCGTGCCCGTGCCGGGATTGTTAAAAAAAGTACCGGGCATGTTGATGAGTAAAAATGCACCGCTGTTTTTACGCTGGGGATATTTGCCCCGGCTGGTGCCTTTCCTGCTGAAATATTTGAGTCACGGGAATAAAAAAGACGTGAACCGCATTGCCGATTCACTGTCCTTGCTTCTACACGATTGTGCAGACCAGCATGAGGCGTTGGCAAAAGGCACAGGGGCCGAAAAATTTATTCATCGGGGTGATTATTTGTTCGGTTATAAAGATCATGCCGCTTTTGTGGAGGATTCCTTTGCCTGGGAAATTCGGCGGCAGCGAGGCCATGAATTTGAAGAGTTGAATGAGGAACAGTTGGCCGAATATGATCCGCTACTGGCCGGGCGATTTGGATATGCGGTACGGTGTCCCAACCATGGCCGTATCAGCGATCCGGGTAAATATATGAAAGCACTGACGGCCCATGTGAAAGACATGGACGGAGAGTTGATCAAAGCTGAAGTTATGGATGTTGCTTTGGAAAATGGTTTGGCCAAAGGGTTAGAGATATCACAGGGGTTTGTTGAAGCCGATGAAATAGTTCTGGCCACCGGGGTATGGTCGGGGCCTTTAGCGAAAAAATTAGGCGTGAAAGTACCCTTGGAAGCTGAACGGGGATACCATGTTGAATTTATAAATGCTTCTCCCGTACCAAAATCTTCGATGATGGTGGTGAGTGGAAAATTTGTTGTGACGCCCATGGACGGTCGATTGCGCTCGGCCGGAATTGTAGAGTTTGGCGGGTTATCAGAAAAACGTAAGCAGGCAGCGCTGGATTTGCTCAAACGTCAATCTTTGGAATTGTTTCCTGATTTGAAATATGATCGAATTGATGAATGGATGGGGTTTCGCCCGGCGACACCGGATTCACTTCCGTTGATTGGAAAATTCGACAAGACGGCAAATGTGTGGTCTGCTTTTGGCCACCAACATATTGGTTTATCTGGAGGGCCTAAAACCGGGCGCTGGGTTGCACAAATGATAGCCGGGCAAAGGCCCAATACAGACCTTACACCTTTCGCCCCAAACCGCTTTCAATGAGGAAAATTACTTAATTAATCAACGTTTAACAAACAGGGAGACTACAATGAATAAATTTACATCAATCCTAACAAGTACCGCCTTGAGTATTACTCTTGCCGGAACAGCCATGGCTCAGAGTTGGGACATGCCTACGCCCTATTCTGACCAAACATTTCACACGGTGAACATTGCGCAATTTGCGAAGGATGTGGAAGCCGCGACCAGTGGCAGTCTTAAGATTAAAATTCACTCCGCGGCATCCTTGTTTAAGCATGCTGAAATAAGCAAGGCCGTTCGCGGCGGGCAGGTTCCGATCGGCGAATTTTTCATGGGGCTGCTGGCCAATGAAAATCCGGCTTATGGAACCGACACTTTGCCTTTTCTGGCAACCAATTATGGCGATGCAGAAAAGCTTTGGGCAGCACAACGCCCGGCAGTTGAAGCACTGATGGCTAAGCAAAACCTTACGATTTTGTTCTCGGTACCATGGCCTCCTCAGGGCCTTTACACCAAGAAGGAAATTAATTCTGTTGCTGATTTGAAGGGCCTGAAATTTCGCTCCTATAATGCAACTTTAGAAAAATTTGTAACCCTGGCAGGTGCAGCACCAACACAGGTTGCTGTTCCTGATATTGCTCAGGCTTTTTCTACCGGCCGTGTGGAAGCGATGATAACTTCACCCTCTACCGGTGCGAACTCCAAGGCCTGGGATTTCCTTACCCATTATACAGATATTCAGGCTTGGATCCCTAAGAATGTGGTTGTTGTGAACACTAAAGCGTTTCGGAAATTGGATGATGCGACCAAGGCTGCTGTACTTGCCGCTGCCAAGAAAGCTGAAGCGCGTGGCTGGGAAATGAGCAAAGCCGAGACCGCCACCAAGACCAAAATTCTGAAGGACAATGGCATTAAAATTATCACTCCTTCTGATGAATTAATGAAAGGTTTACGGGCGATTGGCGTAACAATGCTTGCTGATTGGAAGAAAGCTGCCGGTGATGAAGGAGCGACTATCATCAAAGCTTATTCCAACTAAGTAAATTGATATGAAGGGGCGGCGCAGGGTTTTGCGCCGCCCCATTTTTTTGCTCTTCGGAGGCGGATGGGAGACCGGAATGCGTAAGTTTTTAGATGGATTATACCGCTTAAGCCTCTATGCGGCGGCCAGTTTTATTGTTGCTATTTGTGCCGTCGTTATCGGGCAGGTTCTGCTCAATCTTGCTGACCGGTTAGCGGGAATATTTTTCGGCGGGGCCATCGGTATGACCATCCCTTCCTATGCGGATTTTACCGGCTTTTTTCTGGCGGCGGCTTCTTTTCTGGCACTTGCGGGAACCTTGCGTGAAGGCGGGCATATACGGGTTACGCTATTAACGGGGTTGCTTTCCAGGAAGGTTCAGCGGTGGTTTGATCTTGGGGTGATTGCGCTGGTTCTTGGGGTTACACTGTTTGCCACCTGGTTCTCTTTTAAGCTGGTTCATGAATCATGGAGTTATAATGATCTCTCCTCCGGCATTATTGCTGTTCCTCTTTGGATCCCCCAATCGGCGATTGCAGTCGGGCTGTTGATCCTGGCGATTGCTTTGATTGACGAGTTGGTTTGCATGGCGCGGGGGGCTTCTGCTTCCTGGGATGGAAAGGGCGAAAACCTGCTTGAGAATACGAGCAATGAATAATGCGAGGCGCCATAAATGAGTGAGTTGCTTCTTGTCGGGTTTCTGCTGATCGTTCTTTTTGTCCTGCTTGGCTCTGGTGTTTGGGTTGCGTTTTCGTTGATGGCGGTTGGCATGGTTGGCATGGCTCTTTTTACCAGCGCGCCGTTGGGGGATGTGCTGGCAACAACCATTTGGGGGCATTCAAATTCCTGGGCGCTGGCGGCCTTGCCTTTGTTCATTTGGATGGGAGAGATACTCTTTCGTTCAAAGCTCTCGGAAGATATGTTTGTGGGTCTTTCTCCCTGGATGAACAGGTTGCCCGGGCGTTTGCTGCATGTGAATATTTTTGGCTGCGGGGTTTTTGCCGCTGTTTCCGGCTCTTCGGCTGCGACCGCTGCAACGATTGGTAAATTGACCATTCCGGAATTGTCCAAGCGGGGTTATCCGGAATCCATGTTGATAGGCACTCTGGCCGGTTCCGCGACTTTGGGGCTTCTGATTCCGCCTTCCATTATTTTGATTGTTTACGGGGTGGCGACCGAGCAATCTATTGCCCGACTTTTTGTTGCCGGGGTTCTGCCGGGACTGTTGCTCGTTACTTTGTTTGTCGGCTATGTCATCATTTGGTCTTTGTTCAATAAGGACAAATTGCCGGATGAATTTGAGAGTTTTACTTTTAGAGAAAAACTGCACCGTTCGCGGCGGTTGATTCCGGTTATTCTCCTTATTCTAGGTGTGATGGGGTCGATCTATACGGGGATTGCTTCCCCGACAGATGCGGCAGCCGTTGGGGTGCTACTGGCGCTGGTTCTTTCATGGCAATCTAATTCCCTAAACCGTCAATCCTTTATGGATGGGCTGTTGGGGGCGACAAAAACTTCGTGCATGATTGCCTTCATTCTTGCGGGCGCGGCTTTCCTTACAATTTCGATGGGCTTTACCGGCATTCCAAAATTGCTTGCTGTGTGGATAAGCTCCCTTGGTCTTTCCACCTATCAGCTGCTTGCGGCATTGACGGTTTTCTTCGTTGTATTGGGTTGTTTTTTGGATGGGATATCTGTTGTTGTCCTGACCACATCCGTTGTTATGCCGATGGTTTATCAGGCGGGAATTGATCCGCTTTGGTTTGGAATATTTGTGGTGATTGTAGTTGAAATGTCGCAGATTACCCCGCCGGTCGGGTTCAATCTGTTTGTATTACAGGCACTAACGGGGCGAAATATTCTGGTGATCGCGAAGGCTGCAATACCGTTTTTCCTTTTGATGTTTATCGCGCTGGCAGCAATTGTAGCCTTCCCACAAATTGTGACCTGGATGCCCAACAATATGTGACGGGGTTTGGACTATTACTTCCTTTCACAATCTCAACACACAGGATCCCCGAAGCGCGCGGGGCGCACTCAAAGATGGCGGTTGATAAAATAGAGCCAAGAGCCATTAAATGATTCAGAATAAGCCGAAAACGCTTTAGCTCTAGTCTTTCTAATTTCCTCCGAACCTATTATGATGAGACAGAACCGGCAATCGGCTTGGTTCCGGGGCGTAACAACCTCTCCAAGAGCGGTCGGTGTCGACCGTAACGACACCTCCTCAACCTTAGGGTCGGGGAGGCACTGGCGTATGTCCAGGGCCCACTCCTTCGGGACGATGGCCTAAAGGCCAGCGCGGTCGTCTCTTGGCGACTTGTTAACTCCCCGGCTGCCAGAGGAAAACCTCCGGTGGCCGTTTTGTTTTAAGAACGGGGAGTATTGCGCACATGGAAAACTATAATTTCTGGCAGGATTTTTTCGATACTTACCAGTCCCTATCGGACTGGATGAAATTCGTCTGGCTTGTTGCCCCACTGGCCTTCGCCCTGGGGCTTGTCGCATTAATCCTGCGCTACCGGCTGGACAGCAAACAAGCGGGCCACGGCATTGATGGCAAGC